>NZ_CAKVMR010000072.1 GCF_934772795.1 uncultured Holdemanella sp. | reverse complement strand
ATCCGGACAGCAGGTGATGTAGAACACGCTGGAAATGTAGTTGTGAAAATGAAAAATTGAAGTAGTTCGATGACTTCCAGTTTATTAGGATAGTGAAAAGTATTTCTTTTGACCAAAATAAGAATGGTGCATCTGCACCATTCTTTTGCCTTGTCAAAATGATGGGGGTTGATTATAATACTGAGTATGACAGAAGAAGAAATGATTAGACAAATTGCAGAGCCAATACTTAAGCAATTAGAGAAAATTGAAAAAGAACTTGGAAACCATCGTATGTCGCAGATTCCACAAATTAAATTTGTGAAGGAATCCGAAATGGGAGATGCTCCATTTATGATAGGTGACATTGAGGTTACGGATGAGCTTCTAGAAAAAGTGGAGGCATATATCCAAGAAGAAATCGAAATGATGCATAAGCCAACGGTGCTACATTAGAAAACCACAAAATTTTAAAAAATGCTTGCATTTTAAATTGTGTTAGTGTATTATAAGTGAGCACGTTGGAAATGCGGGTGTGGCGAAATTGGCAGACGCACCAGACTTAGGATCTGGCGCCTTCGGCGTGGGGGTTCGAGTCCCTTCACCCGCACCACTTGTAAATGTAGACAATTACTTCGGTAGTTGTCTTTTTTTGTTTTGTGCTATAATTTTTTTATGAATGTTTGTGTATATTATGAAAAAATAAATGAAGATTCAATTCGTATCAATCGAGTGTATTCATTAAGTCCCAAGATAGAAATACCAGAATCCATTGATGGATATGTTGTTCGTGAAATTGGGGATTATTGTTTTTCTTCAAAAGAAGTCGATTTATCGAAAGCTATTTTAAGTTGTGACATCCCTTCAAATTATCATGAATGTAGTGGGGTTGATGTAGAAAGTGTTAAATTTCCGAGAACTTTAAAAAAACTTGGGGATTATGCGTTCTATAATTGTCGGAAGCTAAAAGAAGTATATTTACCTTTTACTTTAATAAGTATTGGCAGTGATATATTTATGAATTGTTTAAGACTCAATCATATCTATTATGATTGTTCTATATTTTCAGTCACTATTTTAAAACAAATCTTAACGCAAATCACATGGGATGTAGAAGTTCATTTTTTAGATGGTTCTATATTTTATCCAGAATACAATGGTGGTTATGATGAAGTGGGCCCTGCTCATATCTTTGCCTTGAATATTGAGGGGGAAGGGTTTCGTATGCGTCAATGTTTTAAAGAGGGAAAAATCGATTTTGATGGATATGATGCTTGTTTTGAAAAGCTATGTGCAGAAGAGAGTGAATCTTGTATCTTTCATGTAGCGATTCTTCGCTTTATGATGGGATCTGAACAATACATTCCTTATTTAAGGGCACATGATTTGACTTCTTATTTACATGTATATAAAGATATATGTGTTATGGTAGAAAAATTATTGAAAAAAGAGTGTCTTGATCAATCCAATCTAGATCGATTGATTTTTATGGAAGAGGATTTAGAAACTCGAACGCTATTGATGGAATTAAAGAATAAGATGTTTACATCATCATCGACATATTCTTTTGAGGATTTTTAATGCGACAAAGTGAATGGGAAAAAGAAAAGGCAATTCATATCTTAGAGTTAGTTCGATCCGAACTCTATATGGATATGCCACATTTTTTGACGGCGTTAAATACGCTTGAGTTTAGGAATGATGATCGCGTATCTTTGTGTGCGACAAATGGTGTGTATTTTTACTACAATCCATTAAAGGTGATAGATTTATTTCAGAAAAATTCACTGTTTTTGAATCGTGCCTATCTTCATAGTATCTTACATTGTTTATATAGCCATATTTGGCTTCGAAAAAATCGCATTGAATTTATTTGGAATGTAGCTTGCGACATAGTCGTGGAATATACATTAGATTCAATGCATAAAAAGAGTGTTTCACGAATCTTATCGTATATTCGAAAAGATGTATATCGTGAAATTGAAAGCTTGACAGGTATCAGTTGTATTACAGTTTATGAATGGCTTTGTACACGGGATGATATTCAAGATTTATATTATGAATTTGTGGTAGATGATCATGCTGCATGGCCTAAAGAACAGGATGAGAAAGTGCCTCAATCATCTTCTGCTCAAAAAAAGTGGCAGAGTGTTGCCAAACAAACATTGTTTGATCATAAACAAAAAGGGAAAGATAATGAGGATGGGGATGCTTTTCTTGTGTCGAGTTTACAGGCAAAGAAGTCGAAATACTCTTTTTCTCAGTTTTTAAAACGGTTTAGTATTGTGAAAGAAGAAATGCACATAGATTTGGATGAATTCGACTTGTCCTATTACACATATGGAATGTCGATCTATAAGAATATGCCTTTGATTGAGCCTTTAGAGACAAAAGAAGTTAAAAAAATCTATGAGTTTGTGATTGTACTCGATACGAGCTATTCGATCAATGAAGAGCTCGCAAAACGTTTTCTTTCAAATACTTATAGTATTTTAAGCACTTCAAATATGTTTTATAAATCATGCAAGGTGCATATTATTCAATGTGATGATAGGATTCGTAAAGACGATGTCATCTCAAACCAAAATGAAATGGACCGTTTATTGAATTCATTTACTCTAGTGGGTGGAGGCAATACCGATTTTAGACCGGTATTTAGCTATGTGAATGATTTGATAGACCAAAAGGTTTTTCAAAATCTTTGCGGTCTGCTCTATTTTACCGATGGAAAAGGAATCTATCCTAAAAAGAGTCCGGCCTATAAAACAGCCTTTATTTATTTAGAGGATTATGATCGAAGTAAAGTGCCTTCATGGGCAATTCAATATAGATTGGAAGAAAAATTATGAATATATTACAGGCAAAAAACGAAATAAAAAATACTGTACAGGCATATTTATCGAAGGATTCGTTTGGTGAATATGAAATTGAATCGAAGAATCAGCGACCATTACTATTGATTGGTCCTCCTGGTATCGGTAAAACACAGATTATGGAACAAATCGCAAAAGAATGTCAGATTGGACTTGTCAGCTATACAATTACGCATCACACGCGTCAAAGTGCTGTGGGTCTTCCTTTTATTCAAGAAAAAGAATTTCAAGGAAAGACATATTCGATTACGGAATATACAATGAGTGAGATCATTGCGAGTGTGTATTCGAAAATGGAAGATACAGGTTTAAAAGAGGGTATCTTATTTATTGATGAAATCAATTGTGTATCGGAAACATTAGCGCCTACAATGTTGCAATTTTTGCAGAATAAAACCTTTGGAAATCAAAAAGTTCCAGCCGGATGGATCATTGTAGCAGCAGGAAATCCAAGTGAATATAATAAATCAGTTCGTGATTTTGATGTCGTGACAATGGATCGTATTCGTTATATCCATGTTGAAACGGATTACTATGTATGGAAAGAGTACGCAATCTCAAAACATATTCATCCGATGATCTTAAGCTATTTGGAATTAAAGCCCAATCATTTCTATACAGTTTCAACAAGTGTGGATGGCATGGAATTTGTGACGGCAAGAGGCTGGGAAGATCTATCTTATTTACTCTATACATATGAAAAGATGCATTTAGAAATTTCTCAAGATACCATTTATGAATATTTACATCATGAAGATATTGCCGAAGATGTCTTTGCCTATTATTTGGTGTATAAAAAATATCAGGATGATTATGGCATTGATGATATCTTAAACGGAAATGTATCGAGTACGATCTACGCTCGATTGTTTAATGCGGATTTTGATGAAAGAGTCTCTGTAGTTAATTTAGTGATGGATGGTTTACTACGACAAGTGAATGTATATTCTTTTGAAAAACATTGTACAGATCTTTGGTTTCGTTTCTTGAAAGAATATCGCAAAGATATGGATTCTTCTTATTTGGACCATACAAAGGTATTTATGTCAAATTATCGCAATAAATTACAGGCGGAACTATTGAATACTTCACAAAAACATGAATATGAATTTGTGTTAAATAACATACAAAAAGTCGTGGTGGATGAAAGTTTAGATCCAAAGTCTCGTTTTGATTCTTGTACAAAGCCTTTCTTTGAACAAAAGGAAAGCTTGGAACAACTAGACAGTCAATTGAAGCAGGAAATTGAAAATGCGTTTGAATTTATGGAAAGTGCATTTAAGAATGGACAGGAAATGACAATATTTGTGACCAATCTTACGATGTCAGCAGAAATGGCTCTATATTTAAGTTCACATACGATTGATGTATATGAAAAGTATAAACAAGTCTTGTTGATAGGAACACAAAAGGCAAGATTATTGGATGAGTTAGCGCATTAAAAGGAGTAGAGTATGGATTATTCAGAATTAAAATATGATATTGAAGACTTTGAGTCGGATCAAGATAAAAAACTTCCACAACCACCATTGGTAAAGGATGCTATGCGAAAGGAATCGATAGAACTTCCTAAAAATTTTGACGCATTATCCATTTGTTCTAACTTTTTAGATATTATCAATACACGTCATAGTAGTCGTGTATATACGCAAGAACCTATGTCTTTGCTGGAACTATCTTATATGTTGTGGACTTGCCAAGGTGTGAAACAAATTCGTGGTAAGAAATATGCAACATTGCGTACAGTACCTTCTGGAGGAGCTAGGCATGGTTTTGAACTGTATTTTGTATGCCAAAATGTAGAAGGATTAACCCCTGGAACCTATCATTATTTACCTATGGAACATCGTATTGAGTTTTTAAATCCCATCGAAAAGGTAAGTGATGTTTTGGCAGCTTCCTTGTGTGAACAATTATGGGCTTTAAAAGCCAATGTGATTTTCTATTTTAGTTACATCCCATACCGAACAGAATGGCGTTATGGCCATCTTGCACATCGAATAGCTTTAGTGGATCTAGGTCATGTTGGAGAAAATATCTATTTGGCAAGCACAAGTATTGGTTTAGGAACTTGTGGCATTGGAGCGTGTGTGACTTCGATTTGTGATGAAATGTTTGAATTGGATGGCGAAAATGAATTTATTATGTATGCGCAACCGGTTGGAAAGGTGAATAAAGAGGATTTTGTGAAAGAAAAATCTTTTTATGAATTTGTTGAAAAAGAAGGCTTATAATGTGTTAAAATAGATTGGAACTAAGGAAAATATATTATGAGTAAAAATGATAAGAATATAGATGCTTATTCAAAAGCACTTTTAGATAAAAAAACAGAATATAACGAGGAATTAAAAAAGCCGAAAGAGGTTCATCAGATGTCTGAAGCCGAAAGAAGACAGGCTGAAAGGACAATGTCTTCCGCTCTAGATATGCTTCGTAAAGAACGTGGTCAAAAAACGATTGCGGAAGAAGAACAATTTTATCAGGAGCATAAAGAAGCTTTAAAAGACATGGATGATGACTTTACAACTTCTTCTATTGAAAAGGAACAATCCAATGAGGCATTAGATCTTGTACATGCGATGTTGCAGGATATGTCAAATGATGGGGATGATGAGGAAGAAGAGGTTGTTGTCAAAAAGGAAAAGAAGCCAAAAGAAAAGAAAGAAAAAAAGGAACAAAAGCCTAAGGAAAAGAAATCTAAGAATAAAAAAGTCAAAGAAAAGAAACCGATGAACAAGGTTACTAAAATTGTATTATGTGTAATCTTATTAGGTTTGGCGGCCTTAGGTGGATATGCCTATAAAGTTTTGGTGTATGATCCACAAAATATTGTTTCACAAGCACAACAGAAAACATATGATAAATTAGTATCTTATGCGGATGAGTATGGAGACAATATGATGTCAGATGCTGAGAAATTAGAGCTTCTAGATTTGGATAAAGATTATAAAAAGCTTTTGGATAAACAAAAGACTTCAATCAATGAATATTTCAAAGAACAGACTGGCAAAACATATAAGGCTTTGTTGAAAGATATGAAGCAGCTTCATCAAGATAAAGAAGAAGTTAAACTTCCTGCTTATCAACAAATTGTTGATTTGTTGAATGGCTGGGAATCAAAATCGGATGAAGAAAAGATGGCTGTAGCCGATATGCAGTCTACATATAGTTCATTGTCTAAAAATTTAAAAGGTGAAGTAGATACTTTATCAAAATCAAAGACAGGAAAAGACTTTATTGATTTATGTAAGGAACAGGCTGAATTAAAGGCGGCTGCTGAAGAAAAGGCGCGTCAGGAAGAAGAAGCTAGAAAAGCAGAGAATGAAAAGAAGATTCAGGAATATCAAACAAGCTTGAATAGTTTGCAGCAAGACTACAATACATATGCACAATATGCACAGAGTCTAGAGTCAGATTTGGCGTATGCGCAACAGAATGGGGAAGATACAGCGGACATTCAATCTCAGATTGATACAAATAATCAGATGTTGTCTTCTTTGCAGCAACAAATTTCATATTATCAACAACAGATTTCTGCTTTACAATCTTAAAAAATAAGACTATCCTAATAGGGTAGTCTTTATGCCGACTTAGCACAGTGGTAGTGCAACGCACTCGTAACGCGTAGGTCATTGGTTCAAATCCGATAGTCGGCACCATGTTTTGAAATTAAGCTGGTTTAACCAGCTTATTTTTTTGAAGGGAGAATCTATGAATTTAGATGAAAAAATGATTTTATTGGCCACTGCCTTTTTGTTCTTGCCCTATCAAATCGCAAGTGTAGGAATTGCATGCATTTTAATACAAGCATTATGCCGACATAAATTGGTGTATGCCATAAAGACTCAAACGGGCGCAATTTTCTTTTATAGTTTTGTCGTATTGGAATTTATTGTTTCCATCTTCCATTCGAATTGGATAGGACTAGGCAATACATGGTTATTTGTGTTGATCGGTTTATATGGAGCTTATTATCGTAGAAGCATCACAAAAAACACATTTGAAAAGATGTGTGATCTTATTATTATTTTATCGTTATTTGCGGCTATCTACGGTTTGTATCAGTTTAATCAGATTTCGCTTGCGAACGGCCGTACATTTTTAGAATTCCATATCTTTAATTCGCCAAAACGAAGAATTACTTCGACATTTATGAATGCGAATATCTATGCGATGGTCATTGATTTTGTATGTGTGATGTGTATGTATCGCTTTGTGAAAAATGACAATATTCTTTGTAAGATTGCATATTTTATAATTGCACTGTTTAATTTCTTTGTGTTATATCTAACAGGATCTAGAACCGCATTATTACCATTTGCCCTAATCTTTCCCATTTTTCTTTATTGTGTACGATGGAAAAAACTATTTATCACATCCATTGTATTCGAACTTTGTGTATGTGGTTTAGTATTCTTAAAACCAACGTTGATTCCAAGAATTAGTGATATGTCCACTTTTGCCTCTCGCATTAAAATTTGGAAGACGGCATTTATGTGTATTTCCATGTATCCGCTTTTTGGATGGGGTCCACAGACATATAAAAAGTTTTATCCATTGGTGCATGGTCATAAGGCACCTCATGCCCACAATATCTATATTGATTCGATCTTATCCTATGGAGTTGTTGGAACGGTTGTGCTTTTGGCCTATACATTTGTGCTAAATAAGGAAATTTTGACTTCGAATACAAGAAAAGAAAATCCGGCATTATTTGGCATGATGATGTGTTTTATTGCGATTGTATTGATTTATGGACTGTTGGATTGTACATTGAATATTGTCGCAACAGGAACTTTATGTTTTATCATTTTAAATAGTGCTTGCATGTACTTAGAAAAATAAATACAATAATTTTAGAAGACAGACAGTAGAAGGAGCTTTATGAAATGTATATCTCTTTTTGTCTGTTTTTTTATTGGCTTACAATCAATGGTTGTGCCAAGTTATGAAGTTTTAATTTCGAATATAGAATCCAAAGTGGACACAGTTGATGAGAATCAGGCTAGTTTTTTATCTATGAAATGTCGGGATGTTTCAAAGAGTATCGAATTTAAACAAACAAATTTAATGGCTCGAGTTGAGAAACAAGAAAAGTGTGTGGATGAACTTGAACGTAGGTATAAACAAAAAAAGAATTATTATGAATTAAAAAAGTTAGAATATGGCTTTGAATTACAAGCGATTCAAAGAAATAACTCTATCTTGTATCCGTATAAGATACAAAAGAACTTGGGATTGTATTTTGATGAATATAGAGAAATTGAAGTAGAATATTTGAAACATAAAAAACAATTGGATAAGAATCAAAATACGTTATTGTTGTATGATGAATATCTTAAAAGATTATCCAATTGTCAAAGTCGTTTATTCAAACGGTTTTCGAATTTAGCACAAATCAATGAATCTGGACAACATAATGAAGATTCTATGATTTCAGGAACTGAACATTTGCCGGATTATGGGGGTTATGAATCGTGGCAACAAAATGGCATGTCTTGTTTAGTGGATGGAAATTATGAAATTGATTCGTATAGTTCTTTTTGGCAAAATCCAGTTGAAAATGGTACAATCAGTGCTGGATGCTGGTTTTATCCGGATGGAGGTCTTCATTTAGGTTTGGATATCGCAAGTGCGATGTATAGTGATGTCTTAGCGGTTGCCAATGGGATCGTGTTGTATGCCCATGCACCAGTGGATTCGAACAATGGATATTTAGGAAACTGGTGTGGATGGCCGAATGGTGGTGGCAATACCATTTGTATGGTGGTTGCCGTCAATGAAAGGCTTTATGCGATTACTTATGCGCATTTATCCAATGAAATCTATGTGACTAGTGGCCAGCAAGTCAGTCAAGGTACAGTTATAGCGAAAAGTGGGAACAGTGGCAATTCAACAGGGCCTCATACGCATGTAGAGGTGTTTGAATTAAAGCAGAATCTCAATTCAATCGTAGAATATTTTAGAAACAGCGGTGCTGATTTTTCTTTTGGATGCGGCTATAGTGAAGCTGCAACATGCTCAGGCTATGCATGTCGCATTGATCCTGAAACCGTTTTGGAGGGTGTATGAGTCAAGAAATATATTTTTCTCGCATGCAGGAATTGTTGAAAGATGAATATGATGCCTATATTGAATCTTTATCAAAACCTTTATATCGTGGTATGCGTATCAATTTAAAAAAAGCAGAATTGAATGAATTTGATCATTTGGATCATCCAAGTCAGTTCTGTAAAGAAAGCTATTATGTAGATAAGCCGTTGGGAAATCATCCCTTCCATATTTGTGGCTGTTTTTATCTGCAAGAACCAAGTGCTTCAAGTGCCGTTGAAATCTTGGATGTACAAGAAGATGATTATGTGTTGGATTTATGTGCGGCACCAGGTGGAAAGAGTACACAGATTGCCTCGCATTTACAGAGTGGGTATTTAGTATCGAATGAAATTGATGCGAAGCGTGCCCAAATCTTATTATCGAATATTGAGCGTATGGGTGTGAAAAATGTGGCAGTGACCAATACAAGTGTAGATAAGCTTGCGAAGGTGTTTGATGCTTGTTTTGATAAGATTTTAGTAGATGCACCGTGTAGTGGTGAGGGTATGATCAAAAAGCATGATATTGCTTTGAATCATTGGAGTATTGAAAATATTGAGCTTTGTGCAGCGCGTCAAAAAGAAATATTAGAGCATGCCTATTCGATGTTGAAACCGGGTGGTACTTTGGTGTATTCCACATGTACATATGCTTTAGAAGAAGATGAAGATGTTGTCTTAGCTTTCTTAGAAAAACATGAGGATATGGAATTGGTGGATCCAGAAGTTTTGTGGGGAAGAAAAGGATTTAAAGATTTAAATGTGCGCCGTATTTTTCCAATGGATGGTGGTGAGGGCCATTTCATTGCGAAATTCAAGAAACAACCTGGCATGGCAGGTAAACTTCCTGTTTTAAAATCTAAGAAGATTGATAAAGTAACTGAAAAGTTTTTGAAGGAACAATTGAATACTTTACCAAAGTATTACTATATAGATAAGGATAGAGTATATGGTATGGATGTTCCGTTTGTGGATTTTAAAAAGGTAAAAGTATTGCGTCAAGGTGTATATTTGGGGGATGTCATTAAGAATCGTTTTGAGCCAAGTCATTCTTTTTATATGGTTGCGGATTTTGACTATAAAAGAAAAGTCAATGTAACATTAGAAGAGATGGATCTTTTTATGCATGGTGAAGTTCTTCAAAAGGAATGCGAAAAAGGGTATGTAGCGGTATGTTTTAATGAACATCCGTTTGGTTTTGGCAAGAGTGATGGAAGACAAATCAAAAATAAGATTCCTAAAGGGTTACGATTATTACCCAATTCACATGTGAATAAAGACTAAAAAAGGGGCTGTAACGAGTAAGTGAATTTTATCGCTTATGGAGTTCAGCTCCTTTTGTTTTACCATATACCTTGT
>NZ_CAKVMR010000071.1 GCF_934772795.1 uncultured Holdemanella sp. | reverse complement strand
TTTTCAAAGATCATGTGCACCTCAGCAGTGCTCATCTATATTACCAAATCATTCCTCTTTCGTCAAATGTTTTTTTAAATTTTTTTAAAAATATGTGAATTTATTTAAATAAATCATTAACACAGTGCTTACACACAAGTCATATAATAATGACTTGAAATACTTAAAAGACTATAAATAAAGGAATAATCGATATTCGATTCAACACGAATCATCTCAACGTTTATAATTATACGACAACACATTTCATTTACTTTTCTCAAAGAGAGAAAATTTCGGACTACTTTCATATATCAAAAATATAATTTAATTTAAAAAAGGAGCCTACGCTCCCTATTCAATAATTAAATTTTTTATACCATTCTGTTTAGCACAATCATAAAATTCCTGCATCTTTTCACTGGAGTACATCTTTGGATTTTCTTTGAAACAATACTCCATATCTAAATATGCATATTTAGATTGTGCTAAAGGATTATAATTCAAAATTTCATAATGAACATCTTCATAACAAGAAACTAAAAACTTTGATATAGAAGAAATATTATCAAAGGATACAGTCATTGTCGGAATCAAAGGCGTACGAACGATCACGTGCGCTTTTTTATTACTCTGAAGTAAATACGCAATATTTTTTAATATTTTTTCATTTGAAACACCCGTATATTGTTTATGCAAATTCTCATCATACAACTTACAATCACAATAAATCTGATCCAAATAAGGCAAAGCCTTTTGTACATTTTCTAAATCCGTATACAAACTTGTTTCAATAGCCGTATGAATTCCTTTTTCTTTACATACCTTTAATACATCAACCAAAAAATCACTCTGTAAAAAAGGCTCACCCCCAGAAAAAGTTACGCCACCTTCTCTTTTAAAGAATATTTCATCCTTTAAAATTTCATGAACACATTCCTCCACAGTATACTTTTTGGCATCCATACTCAAAGCTAGAGTCGGACACACATCACAAATCGCATTCCAATCTTCATTTGCATTTCTTGAAATACAAATTTTATCATCCACACATTTGACTCCACCATGTTTTGATGCGTGCACACAACCAAGACAATGCATACACTTGGATTCCATATACAAGACTTGTGGTAAATACGATAATCCCTCCGGATTTTGGCACCACTTACAACGAAGGGGGCATCCCTTAAAGAACACCGTTGTACGAATTCCTTTTCCATCGTGCGTCGCAAAACGCTTAATATCAAATATATATCCCTTAGATGTTGTCATAACTTGTCCTTGCGATGATTTCATCCTGTAATTCTCCAGCTAGTTCTGTAAAATACGCAGTATATCCTGCTACACGAACCGTCAAAGAACGATATTGATCTGGATGTGCTTTGGCATTCAATAAATCTTCTTTACGAACCACATTAAATTGAATATGTGGAATCTCTAAGTCAACAAATGTACGCATAAAGTTCGCAAACTTATCAATACCCGATTCTGTCTTAAAGAATTCTGGTAAAAATTTCATATTTAATAAGCCACCATTTGTCGTACAAGAATTATCTAAATGCGATACTGATTTTAACACAGCTGTAGGCCCCTTTAAATCACGACCATATACTGCCGATAATCCACCATCCGCTAAAGGTGTTTTGGCTAGTCTTCCATCGCAGCTAGCTCCTACATTTTCTCCCATTGGAACATGTGCACTTACCGTATACATTCCTGTATGATATTCTCCATTACGGTAATTTGTATATTTTCTTAATTTATTTCTAAACTTCAATGCCCATTTTGCACCAAGCTCATCCACCCAGTCCACATCATTTCCATACTTAGGCGCACGATTCAGTAACATTTGACGCATAACTTCATTATTTACAAAATTTGATTGTAATGCATTCTCTAAATCATCTGCACCAATTTTTCTTTCATCATATACAAGCTTCTTTAAAGCCGCTAAACTATCCGCAAGGTTTGCCACCTGAATCATTTGAATACCTGATAAATTATAATGTGCACCACCACGCGTTACATCCATGCCTTTTTCCATACAATCATCAATGACACTTGATAAAAAGGCCGTTGGTAAAATATCAATGTGTGCTTTTTCCACTTCTTCTAAACATGGAATCATTTTATCGATAAAATAATCCATCATTTTTTCAAATGCCGATTCCAATTCAGAAAATGAAGTATAGGTACTTAACGATCCATAGTCAGGGCCCATCTGTTTTCCAGTTAATAAACAACGACCATGATTCAAAGTCAGTTCTAAGACTTTATTCATATTAAACATACCCGAATCGGACCAACCTAAGTTATTTCCCTGTGTTGTAAGCTCCACACAGCCAACAATCGCATAATCCATGGCATCTTCATGGGATATACCTAAATCTTCCATAGCCTTGATAATTGCCTTATCATTGAAAAATTGTGGCATTCCACTTCCTTTTGAAACAACGCGAATCGCATGTTTTAACAGTTCATCATTGGTATGTTCATGAAGTCGAACAGATAAGTTTGGTTGAGGAAGACCAATATCTTCTTGGGCCTTTAAAAATAAATGACTCAATTCATTACTAAAATCATTTCCATTTTGATTTTGTCCACCCACACAAATATTAAATCCAATTGGAAAACCCGCAAAATATTTAGCGCTATGCGCATTTCTTAAATATACGATCTCATTGAATTTCAACCATAAACATTCGATCAATTCTAAAGCTTCATTTTCCTTTAACATACCCGAATCTATATCTTGTTTATAGTAAGAATATAAAGTTTCATCTAAACGACCCGGAGAAAAACTAGATGCGTTGCTTTCCATATGTAATACGACAAATAAAAACCATAAGGATTGTAACGCTTCATGGAATGTAGAAGCTGGATGATATGCAAGTTTTTCACAAATTTCAGCCACATCTTTTTTATTCATTTCCAAAGCTAAATCATGATAGCGAAGCATAAACTTCTGCACACCTTGCATGACTAAAATAACACATTCATAAAATTCTTTTTGTGAGTTTGAACATGTCTCAAGATGTTTTTTTGAAATATCAATATAGCCTTGTGGACCAAGTTCTAACCATTCCTTTACATTCGGACAAATATGTCCTTGTGCATGATCGGTTTGATTGACTTTTACTACTTTAGAAATGGTACTGATTTCTTCTCCAAAACGATTTTTAATGACATCCTCCAAACTTTTACCTTTCCAATACGGAACGATCACCTTACGAAAAGTTTCAATATCTTCCGAATGTACATTAAACTTATCTTGAGAACGAGTTGGAATTGTTTCAAATTCACGGTCTACCCAAGAAATTCCACTTTCCGGAAAAACAACACCATAACGAACACCCTTTGTACGATTCCCTACAATCAATTCTTCAGGTTCCATACCAATTTCAATTTCATTTAATGCGTTATACAAAGAAAGTGCACGCTTATAAGGGATGGATTTATCTTCATTTTCTTGATATGTACGAGTAATGATCAATGCTTGTTCAATACTTACAAAGCGTGGTTGAGACAACATTTTATCTTTCAGAATAGAAATACGATCTAACATAGTAAGCCCTCCATTTACAAATCCATTATAAAAAGAACTATGATCAAAATCAATAGTTCTTTATTACTTTTTATTACTTTTTATTGTTTGTAAGATTCCATAAAACGCATCCACCTTGGCATACTCATAATTCCCCATTTGGTAAAACTTATCCGAATCCGCCAACATATATGCCTTTTTCGATTGTTTTAAAACAATCCGTTTTGTTTGTCCATCATTTGGCATATAAGTCATAACACTACCAGATTCTAAATCTATGCCTACCACGCCTAAAAAGGCTACATCAAAATGAAATCGTTGAAGAAATTCATCACACATATTGCCTACAAAGCCATTTCTTGCATAATCAAATTCTCCACCAATAAAAATCGCATGAATTTGACTTGAAGAAAGAATTTGAATTACATCCAACATATTGGTAACAACTGTAATATTTGAAATAGGGTTTAATACTAATAATTTAGCCAATTCAATATTCGTAGTCGAAATATCTAAAAAAATGGTCATATTCGGTTCTATCAAATCATAGGCCATTTGCGCTATTTTTTGTTTCTCCTTACTATTCACATTCTTTCTAGAATTCGCATCCTCTAAATGAACATTTAAACGATTCAATATCGCTCCACCATATATCTTTTTACATTTCCCTTTCGATTCTAAAAAAGCTAAGTCTTTACGAATTAAATCAGGTGTTACACCAAAACGTTTACTTAAATCTTTGACTAATACTTTTCCATTCTCTTGTAAATCTTCTAATATTAAATTTTGTCTTTCTTCTACAAACATACATATCTCCTGTTTAATCATTATATCATTTTTATGGTATACTTAAAAACATCGAGGTATTACTATGAACAAAAATGGAAATTTTAAAAGCACGGTGGGATTTGTGTTAGCCTGCGTAGGTTCTGCCGTAGGAATGGGAAACATATGGATGTTTCCATATCGCTTAGGACAATATGGTGGCGCTGCCTTTTTAATTCCATATCTTATCTTTATCACCTTATTTGGTCTTGTTGGTTTATCGGCTGAATTTGCGCTAGGAAGAATGGCAAAAACAGGAACACTAGGTGCCTATGCATATTGTTGGAAAAACAAATTCGGTAAATATATTGGATGGCTTCCACTACTAGGATCACTTGGCATTGCGATTGGATATAGTGTCATTTTAGGATGGGTCTTTCGAAGTATTCAAGGCGTAGTCACAAATGAACTATTCACCAATAATATTCCTGCTTTCTTTACGAATATGACACAATCCTTTTCAAACGTGCCTTGCCACTTTTTAGTCTTGTTTATTACTTGTCTACTTTTATTTACAAGTGCCACAAATGCGATTGAAAAAGTCAATAAAATATTGATGCCAGCCTTCTTTATTTTGTTTATATTTTTAGCTATTCGTGTCAGTCTATTTGATGGTGCGATTGAAGGTTATAAATTCTTATTTGTACCTAAATGGGAATATTTACTCAATAAAGAAACATGGATCATGGCTATGGGCCAAGCCTTCTTCTCCTTATCCATTACAGGTTCAGGAATGATTGTATATGGAGCTTATTTAAAGGATGATGTAGACATTCCAAAGGCAAGTATGCAGACGGCTATATTTGATACAATTGCAGCGATGCTAGCGGCACTAGCCATTATGCCAGCTGTATTCTCTTTTGGCATTGATCCAGTCAGTGGTCCTAGTTTAATGTTTTTAACACTTCCAGAAGTCTTTAAACAAATGCCACTTGGCAACTTCTTTGCCCTATTCTTCTTTATTTCAGTATCTTTCGCCGGAATCACAAGTTTAATCAACATGTTAGAAGCTGTGTGTGAGTCTTGGCAAAACCGCTTTAATATTTCAAGAAAAAAAGCTGTTTTACTTTGTGGCATAATCACATTCATCATTTCTGTATGCATCGAAAATGGCGATATTGTCGGTCAATGGATGGATGTTGTCACAATCTATATTATTCCTTTTGCAGCCTTACTTGGTGCCATTACCATATATTATGTTTTAGGATGGAATGATTTAAAACAAGAATTAGACAAAGGAAGAAAAAAGCCGGTTGGACCGACTTTTAAGTTCTTAGGCAAATATGTATATGTATTTCTTGCCATCATTATTTTGATTTTGGGAATTCTTTACAACGGTATTGGCTAAGTGTTTCTAAATCTTTCCAAGTAAATACACAGTCCTCGAGTGTCATATAACTATGAGGGCTGTTTTCTTTTGGGATTGAAACAGAGCCTGGATTCATATAAATAACTCCATCTCGATCTTCCATTGTTGGAACATGTGTATGTCCACATAGTAATAAAGATCCAGGTTTTAGCTTAACCGGTTTTAAATGTCCATGTGTACAATAGATAAAAAGTCCATTTATGTCCAACACCGAATAATCGGCTAAACATGGAAAATCCAACACCATTTGATCGACTTCACAATCACAATTTCCACGAACACATAAAATTGAATCTGAAATAGAATTTAACATTTCAATTACTTTTTTAGGTGCATAATCTTTTGGTAAATCATTTCTAGGTCCATGGTATAAAATATCCCCCAATAAGATCAATCGATCTGGTTTTTCGTATTTGTAAGCATCCATTAGTTTTTGACAATAATAGCTTGAACCATGGATATCACTTGCGATCATATACTTCATAAGTTTCTCCTTTAAGAAAAAAGAATGCCGAAGCATTCTTTTTATTTATTATTCACCTTTTTCTAAAGCCAATGTACGAGTTGTTAAATCACATACTTCAGTTGGTCCATAGTATTGGATAGCTCCTGGATAAGTATATGCAGTTTCAACAGCCCATGTATCACGGTTTGCTTCGAAATATTTGAATGGTTTACCATCTAATTCAACCAATGCTTTTTTGATAACTGGTTTGTCTTCACCATTACGACGTTCGATGTTCATCATCTTAGTGATTGGCATACCACCAGCAACCCATTCTTCAGCTGGTTTAGATAAGTTAGATACTTTTGATAAATATCCATTATATCCGTATTGGATCAACATGAATGCGTTGTATCCTAATGAGTAGCAATAGTCAGCATCGAAGTTTGATGGGAATGCACAACGTCCTTCGTATCCGAAGAAGTGGTGTAATGCGTTGAATTTACCTGTGAATCCTCTTTCAGTTAATTTGTCTTTAACTAAAGCTGAGAACAATTTTTCTGATTCAATTAAAGATACCTGTACGTTTCCGTGTGGATCTCTTTCTAAGAATAATTGTTGTTGGATAGTTTGAGGTAAGATTGCGAATACAGCCATTGATTCAGCAGTTAAACCTTTTTCAATGAATGCATATTTTTCTTCCCAGCTACCTAATGCGTTAAATTCTTCTGTTTTGTTTCCAGCTAACAATTCGTTGATTTCAGCAATCAATGCTTTAAATTCTGGAACGAATTCAACTACACCTTCAGGGATGATCGCAACACCGAAGTTGTTTCCATTTGCAGAACGTTTTTCAACTGCATCAGCAATGTAGTCAGCGATTTCAGATAAAGATTGTTTTTTAGCAGCAACTTCTTCTGAAATTAAACAAATGTTTGGTTGAGTTTCTAAAGCACATTCCAAAGCTACGTGACTTGCACTACGTCCCATAACTTTTACAAAGTGCCAGTATTTTTTAGCAGAGTTTGCATCACGTTCGATGTTTCCGATTAATTCACTATATGTTTTAGTTGCAGTATCGAATCCAAATGAACATTCGATGTCTTCGTTTTTCAAGTCACCATCGATAGTTTTTGGACAACCGATAACTTGAACACCTGTATTGTGAGCAGCAAAGTATTCAGCTAATACAGCAGCGTTTGTGTTTGAGTCATCTCCACCGATAATTACGATAGCAGTGATTCCGTGTTTTTCACAAACTTTTGCAGCAACTGCGAATTGTTCTTCAGTTTCTAATTTTGTACGTCCAGATCCGATAATATCAAATCCACCAGTATTTCTGTATGCATCGATATATGCATCATCGAATTCTACATAGTTGTCTTCTAATAATCCAATAGGACCATTTTTAAATCCGTAAAGAACGTTTTCTTTACTAGTAGCTTTTAATGCATCGTATAGACCACAAATAACGTTGTGTCCACCAGGTGCTTGTCCACCAGATAAGATTACACCTACAACTTGTTTTTTAGCTGCAGAAGTATTTTCTCCTTTTTCGAATGTAATTTCTTTTTCTCCGTAAGTGTTAGGGAATAAAGCCGCGATTTTTTCTTGGTCAGCAACACTTTGAGTTGCGTTTCCTTCCTTAACACAGATTTCTGAAATACCATTTCTTAACATTCCAGGCAATTTTGGACTGTATTGGTATCTAGCTTTTTGAAGTGGTGATTGATTCATTTTTATATCTCCTTTTCAATTTATACCTACATAAAAAATTTTATAACAATTTGCCTAAAAAGTAAATACGACGCCTTTATTTAAGGTTTGACAGTAAACATTTTGCACTTACTTCCTCTTGTAAATATTCAAAGAACAAGCCAATATGATACCCATCCGCTACGGCATGCGCAATTGTGATATTTACTGGCATCCGATAATTACCATCATATTTTCCAGCTGTGATAATAGGAAAGAATGCTGCACCTCCATTGACCACACGACTTGAAACAGCAGTAAATGTTGTCCATGGCGTGCATGAAACACAATAAAAGTTAGCTGGTTGGCCAGATTTTACCTTAATACCTCTTTTGGTTTTACCTACTTTCATATCGTAAGTAATATTCTTGTAGAAAGAATCAAAATCATCTGTAAAATCTGTCCAACAATCTGAAAACGTATGATCTTCTTCATGGAAAATCGTATAGTTAGGAACTAAATGATCCCACACACATAAATCTCCATTTTTATCTTTAAACATTCGAAAATTATCAATTCGATTCAATACTTTAGTCACACAATAAATCAATGTCGGATAAAATTTATATCCATTTGTATGGCAAAAATCCAATAAATCTGTCACATCAATATTGGCCGTCATATTCACTTCAACATTTAAATTATTTGTATAATACAAATAATGCTCTTTACGACACCAATTATCTAAATCAATTTTCTTCATAAAACCTCCTACATCATTGCCATAATGACAGTACCCACTGTAATCAAAATCAAGCCTAGTAACGCCTTCTTTGATAGCTTTTCCTGAAATACAACACGAGAAAAAATAATCGTTACAAGTATACTCAATTTATCAATGGGCACAACGATGCTTGCAGGTCCATCCTGTAAAGCACGGTAGAAACACAGCCAAGATCCTCCTGTCGCAAAACCAGATAAGATGATAAACAAGAGTTCTTTTCGATCAATACCTTTTATTTCAGACTGCTTATTTTTCACGAACACCATAAGCCAAGCCATGACCAAGACAACACTTGTACGAATGGCCGTACCTAAATTAGAATCAATTCCAGAAATACCAACCTTACCTAAAATGGATGTAAGACTCGCAAATACAGCTGATAAAATCGCGTACACCAACCAGCTTTTATCTGAAGAATTAGATTCAGATGCATCTTTTCGATTGATCATCAACATCGTACCCACACCAATCATGCATACACAGCCAATTTTAACTAAAGACAAGCCTTCATGAAAGAAAATCAAAGCCAAAAGAATCGTTAAAATCGTACTCGATTTATCAATAGGTACAACCTTATTGACATCCCCATTTTGTAGCGCCTTGAAATAACATAGCCAGCTAGCTCCTGTTGCGATGCCAGATAAGACTAGAAATAATAGTGTCTTTTCACTAATTTCAGTAATACCCGATAGTGTTCCAGTGATTAAAGTCATTACCCACGAAAAAACTAAAACCACAATGGTTCGTATGGCTGTTGCCACATCGGAATCTGTTTTTGAAATACCACATTTTGCGAGTATGGAAGTGATTCCTGCAAAAAAGGCAGAACCTGTCGCATATATAATCCACATACTATCACCCTACAAAATGATATACCTCATAACATTTTAATACAAACACAAAAAGGAAGCAGTGTCTAAACTACTTCCAACATATTTTCGGCATCATTGGCCGCTTTTACTTTATCATTTGCACGAACTATAATCCCAGATTCATCAATTAAATAGGTTGTGCGAACCACACCCATAGATACCTTTCCATAATTTTTCTTTTCTTTCCACACATCATAAGCTTCAATCACTTTTCTTTCTGGATCTGCCAACAATGTAAAGGCAAGACCATACTTTTCTTGAAACTTCTTATGAGAAGCCACCGTATCTTTACTCACGCCTAAGATGACAGCGCCTTTTTCTAAGAATTGTGGATATCTTTCAGAAAAGCCACAAGCCTGCTTTGTACAACCCGCCGTATTATCCTTTGGATAAAAATATAAAATAACTTTTTTACCTCTATAATCACTTAATTTGTGCATCACACCATCTTGATCCGGCAATTCAAAATCAGGTGCTTGAATTCCAATTTCTAACATATGTATTCTCCGTTCTGTTAAACAGATTATAGCATTTCAAGCAATTTAAGCATACCCATATGCACAAAAGGAAGCATACTTGCTTCCTAACGTTTTTTCTTACTCATTTTACTCGATCTGAATTGAGCCTGTCTTTGTGCCTTCTTTGTAGGTTTTACATTGAATTGTTTCTTTTCTAATACACAAACACTTTCAACGGTATTCCCTTTGTCCCACAAAAGCTCCGTAACTTCCCCGCCATCCTTGAACACCGGAAAATTCAGGCCAATCCGCTTTAGCGGATATTCAGACTCGTCATTTCTGTAAATTTCAATTTCCTTAATCAAGGCTGTGACCACATTTCTCTTTTCTTCGTCATTTATTATATTATAAACGCA
>NZ_CAKVMR010000070.1 GCF_934772795.1 uncultured Holdemanella sp. | reverse complement strand
CATAGAAGAGGATATCAATATGTTAAAAAAAGAACGTTTAGTAAAAATTGCACATAAAGTCAATCAAAATGGAATCATTACCATTCAAGAAATCATGGATGAATTAGGTGTGTCGGATATGACCGCAAGAAGAGATTTAGATGAACTTGAAAAATCTGGAAAATTACTTAGAGTGCATGGTGGAGCCCAAAGCCTTTCTTTTTCAATGGACCACGAATTGAGTCACATTGAAAAATCATCGGTGCAAATCGAAGAAAAAAAGAGAATTGCCCATAAAGCCGCAACTCTCATAAATGAAGGTGAATCTATCTTTTTAGGTCCAGGAACAACCATTCAATTTCTAGCCGAGCAATTAACTGGTAGAAACATTCGTGTTATCACAAATAGTCTTGCCGTATTTAATATCTTAGTGAATCACGCGCCTACTGAAGTCATTTTAACAGGTGGTGATTACAGAGATAACACAAATACATTTGTGGGTCCAATCACAAATTTAGTATTAGGTAAATTAAAATACAATAAAGCCTTTATCAGCTGTAATGGAATCTACAATTCTTCCATCACAACCTATTCTTTAGAAGAAGGTGAATCACAACAAATCGCATTAGATAATTCTAAAAATAAATATCTTTTAGCTGACAACAAGAAATTCAATCGTGCTGACTTCTATATTTATTATGATCTTTTTAACTTTGACACTTTAATTACCGACAACACCATTGATGATGAGGTTTTATCACACTACAAACAATATGTACAAATTATGACAGTTTAAAAGGAGACAAAATTTGCCTCCTTTTTACTCTTCATCCTCATCATTTTCACGATCTACACGTCTGAATAGATGTTTCTTTTCTTTACCCGTATGCTGTTCTAAAGTGTTCCAATCTGTATCTAATTCTTCTTCACTTTCAGAAGTATCATAGAAATCTTTACTTTCTTCGATTGCACGACTTTCACGAATTCTTAATTTAGATTTTAATTCACGAGCCCTCTTCTTTGATTTTCTAAGCATTCTACCATACATACAGAATACAATAAATGAAATCAAGAATAGTCCCGCACATAATGCGATTCCTGCTAAATAGCCTTGGAAATAAACTTGTAATAGTCCTGTCACAACGCAACATGCCATACAGATGAATACTAAAAACATTGTTGAACGACATGAACTTGAATACTTCTTAAAGAAACGGAATTTTTCTGAATCATTATCAATTTCTTTACGATATTCTCCATCTTCTTCTTCGTTTCTAAAAGTAAACCATCCCGCATCACTTTTCTTTTTACCATCCGCTTTAGAAACCAATTTCCATCCATCCGATTCCCATTCGCGCCATTGATCTGCATCTGGTTCATCCACAAAATAGTTCATTGAATAATAATAATACGTTTTGGGCTGTCCTTTTCTAAAGAAATATTTCTTTCCTTCTTGACGTACAAAATGATATCCTTCACTCGATTTATCTTGAAGATATTGTTCTATTTTTGGATATTCCGCATATAAGAATTTCTTTCTTTCCTCATAAAGATTTTCATCATCTTCATCGTCTTCATCATCATCCTCGTATTCGTCCTCATAGTCTTCTTCATCATCCAATACTTCTTGAATAGGTTGTTCTTCTTCAATTGGTTTTTCGTTAAAAGCCTTTAATTCATTTTCAATTGACTCTGTTGTAAAATCATCATCCACATCCAATTTTTCAACAACAATTTTTTTAGGTTCATCATCTACATCTAAGTTTTCAACGACAATCTTTTTAGGCTCTTCAACCACTACTTTTGGTTCTTCTTCAATTACTGGTTCATCAACTACTTTTGGTTCTTCTTCAATTACCGGTTCATCAACTACTACTTTTGGCTCTTCAACAACACGCTTTTCAATAGGTGCCTCTACTTCTTCAATGGAAGTACTAGGCGTAATATCTACTGATTCTGCAATTTCATCATCAAAAATATTCTCGTTGATTTTTACATGTGTTTTTGCGCTTCGTTTTCCAAAGATGGTTTTCTTTTCTGGCTCTTCATCAATATGGAAAATGTTTTCCGCATTAAAATCACGTAATTCTGGTTCATGTATATCTAAAGATTTAATTCGATCCGTTCTTTTTAGACGTCTAAGCTCTTCTAAAGCACTGGGATTCTTTTCATTTTCATTTGCCATAAATATCCCTCCAATTCTAATATTGTACTAATTTAATGTATATTCGTCAAATTCACTTGTGTATTTACCATCCTTAAAAATATGGATCTTTTCGCCATTTTTTAATGTAGCTTCAATTGATAAATCACTTGTTCCAACCATGAAATCCACATGCGTAAACGATTGATTCATACCATGTGCTAATAATTCTTCTTCACTCATTTCCAAACCATTTTCAATACATTCATTATAGCTTGCACCCAAGGCAAAATGACAAGAAGCATTTTCATCAATTAACGTTTCATAGAACAAAGTATCTAATGCACTAATAGGTGAACCATAAGGAACCAAGGCAATTTCGCCAAGATATTTTGAACCTTCATCTGTTTCTAAAATACTTGTCAAAACTTCTTTTCCTTCTTTGGCATCATAATCCACAACTTGTCCATCCTTAAATTCAAACCAGAAATCTTTTACGATAGCACCATTGTAAGCTAAAGGTAAAGCACTATATAATTTACCATTTACACCCGTCTTTTTAGGTGCAGAGAAAATTTCTTCTGTAGGAATATTTGGGAAATAGTAGTTACCATTATCTAAAAAGGATCCTCCACCCGCAAATACATAACCTTCTGGAAGTTCGACTACCAAATCCGTTCCTAAAGAATTTGTATAATGAACACTTTCAATATCTAAATGATTTAAAATATGAACTCGCTTATCAAAAGATGCACGATGCTCATTCCAGTTTTCATTGGCATCCTTTTCGTCTACACGACTAATCTTTAATACAGCATTCCACAAATCCGATAATGCATCTTCTGATTCTGGATATACCTTTTTAGCCCATGCCATAGTTGGCACACTGGCCACACACCATGCAGCATGCATATAATCCAATTTATCACGATATGGCTGTGTCATACCTCTTAATGCCTTTCTATAATTTGCCATCAATTTTGGATCTACACCCTTCATTCCATCAGGATCTTCACCAACTAAGCTCAAATAACAAGCTCCCTTTTCAGCTGTTTCATTATGAAATAAAGCTTCATAATCATAAGGCATACGATTACCCGTTTGATAGCGTAAACGATTGATTTCATCATCACTATAGCGAACAATTACATCTTTTGCGCCCACCTCAAAACATGATTTCACAATCAAACGAACAAATTCATTCATTTCTACATTAGCACGAATAACTACTATTTGATCTTTTTGAACATTCAATCCTGAACGAACAATTAAGTCTGCATATTTTTCTTTTAAATTCATTTTAATTTTCCTCGATTCTTGCACCTATTATATCAAAAGAAAGAGCACCTTTCGATGCTCTTATTTACTAAATTGTTCTTTTTTTATCTGATCAAAAAATGCCTTGGGATTTTCACACATCGAATGAGAGCCGCAATGTCCACAGCTACCACCACAACTTGATTTTCCACTCTTTTTATCTTTATAAATGCTTCGACAAGCTAAAGCTGCACATCCGCAAACAACTAATAATACTAGAAATGTTGATAGATTCATGATGAAATCCCTCCTTTTACATTATTTTACCGCAAATTCAACTTCTGCAGTATCACTTTCTTTTGATGGGCGAACCAATAGATAAATCAAACCAATCAATAAGATAAATCCTACAACAGTTCCAAATCCAAATGATCCACCATTTACTAAGCTTCCTAATTGATATACGATCAATGAACATACATAAGCGAATCCACATTGATATCCAATGGCGATCCAGAACCATTTTGTGTTATTCATTTCACGTTTAATAGCTCCCATTGCCGCAAAACATGGAGCACACAATAAGTTGAAAACCATGAATGAATAGGCAGCTAAAGGTGTAAAGCTTGCGGATAATTGTCCCCAGAATTCATTTCCTTCTTCAGCAACTTCGGCAAATCCATACAATTGTCCAAATGTTGCGACAACATTTTCTTTGGCAATTAAACCAGTTACACTAGCCACTGCAGCTTTCCAATCTCCCCAACCAAGAGGTGAGAAGATCCATGCGAATGTTTGTCCAATTGAAGATAGAATTGAATGATCAATATCATCAACCATACCAAATCCACCTTTTTCCCATCCAAATCCTTGTAAGAACCATAATACGATAGTTGAAAGTAAGATGATTGTTCCAGCCTTTTTAATAAAGCTTGAACCACGCTCCCACATACTTCTCAATACATTCACTGCACGAGGCATGTGGTATGCTGGCATTTCCATAACGAATGGTGCAGGGTCTCCGGCAAATAATTTTGTCTTCTTTAACATAATACCAGAAATAATAACAGCTGCCATACCTACAAAGTATGCACTTGGAGCAACCCAGCTAGCACCATGGAAAATAGCACCGGCAATCAATCCAATGATTGGCATCTTAGCACCACAAGGAATAAATGTAGTTGTCATGATAGTCATCTTACGATCACGATCACTTTCAATTGTACGACTTGCCATTACAGCAGGTACGCCACATCCAGTACCAATCAACATTGGGATAAATGATTTTCCTGATAAACCAAACTTACGGAAAATACGGTCCATAATGAAGGCAACACGTGCCATGTATCCACAATCTTCTAAGATAGCTAAGAAGAAGAACAATACTAACATCTGTGGCACAAAGCCAATGACAGCTCCTACACCACCAATAATACCATCAACGATCAATCCATGTAACCAATCTGCACATTGAATCGCATCTAAGAAACTATCCACTGCAGGAGGAATAATTTCACCAAATAATACATCGTTTGTCCAATCTGTTACAATCGTTCCTACAGTTGTTACTGAAATATAATATACAAACCACATAACAAGTGCGAAGATTGGAAGTGCCAAAACACGGTTTGTGACAATACGGTCGATCTTATCTGAAGTTGTTAATACTTCTTTAGATCCTTTTTTGTAACAATCCTTGATTACACTTGTGATATATGTATAACGAGCATCTGTAATAATTGATTCACTATCATCATCCATTGACTTTTCAACAGCTTCAATGACATTCGCATCTGCCTTTGACTTGATAGCTGCTTCAATCTTATCATCTCTTTCAAACAATTTAACGGCATAGAAGAAACGACGATTTGCTTCAATATTTGAAGGCAAACTTGTTTCAATTGTATTCAACGCATTTAATACTTTACTTGCATAAATGTTTTTAGCACTAAACTTTGTACCTGCTGCCTTTTTTACTTGAGCCATCAACTCTTTGATTCCTGTGTTTTTCAAAGCTGAAATTGGCAATACTGGACAACCCAATTCTTTTGATAATTTTTTGTAGTCAATTGTATCTTTTCTTTTTTCAATGACATCCAACATATTGATTGCGACAACTGTAGGAATACCCAACTCTAAAATTTGTGTCGTTAGAAATAAATTTCTTTCTAAGTTAGACCCATCAATGATGTTTAAAACAACATCTACATTCCCATTTAATAAAAATTCACGAGATACAACTTCTTCCAAAGTGTATGGTGATAATGAATAAATTCCTGGTAAATCCGTAATTTTAATATCTTTATCTTCCTTATACTTTCCTTCTTTTTTCTCAACTGTAACCCCTGGCCAGTTACCCACATATTGTGTAGCACCTGTTAAACCATTAAACAATGTAGTTTTACCACAGTTCGGATTACCTGCTAATGCGACTTGAATTGACATAATTCCCTCCTAATTTAAACTTTACTCTACTTCAATCATTTCTGCGTCGGCTTTACGAAGCGACAATTGATATCCACGAACCGTTAATTCAATAGGATCTCCTAATGGAGCTACCTTCTGAACCGTAACACTCACACCTTTAGTAATTCCCATATCCATAATTCTTCGCTTTGTTGCTCCTTGACCAGACAACTTCTTTACAGTCACTGTTTGACCAATTGAAACTTCCTTTAAAGTCATAATTACTCCTTTCTACACCATGATCTTTCTTGCGAGTTCTTCACTAATGGCTATTCGAACCTCTTTAACATTCACAATGACATTTCCATTGGTTTTACTCACAACCACAATTACAGTCCCCGGTACAAAACCCAAGTTTTCTAAGTGTCGCTGCTGTTCTTTTGAACCACCAATTTTCTTAATTGTATTGACTGAATTTAAATCTGCAAAAGATAATGGCATATCGAACCCTCCTGGTTAGACTCTTCTAACACAGTTAGTTTACTCTCACTATCCCACAATGTCAACAAAAAGTTATACAAGTTTAACTCAGTTTGACATATCTAACTAAACAGTGTATTTTTTTAAAAGGAGGATATTAAATTATGAACTTACCAACAATTATTATTTGTTTAATTTTAATTATCATTATCGCAATCGGCATTCGTTCCACAAAAAAAAGAGCTACTTCAGGATGTTGTGGTGGCAGTGAAACGGTTAAAAAAGTCAAAGTAAAAGATAAAAACAGGGAACATTATCCTTACAAAAACGTTTTAAAAGTATATGACATTCATTGTCAAAACTGTGTTCGTACAATTGAAAATGCATTTAACTCGCAAGAAGGATTTTATGCCAAAGTAAATACGGAGGATAATACAGTTACCATATTATCTAAACAACAACATTCAACAGATAAGTTAATCGATACTTTATCCAATGTTGGATATACATCTAAAGCCGTATAGAAAAAAAACTGGAATCACAAATTCCAGTTTTTCTTTTATTTATAAGTAATTACGTGTACTTGAAGCAGCAATCGAAAACGTGCTTCCGTTATGTAATAAACTTGTTGTGTTTGGACTCATCATGCCGAGTGCTCCTAGTCCAATCAAGCTTGAATTAAAGGCCACGATAAAACGATAATTCGCATGAATTCGATCAAATAAATGCATGGCAAGTTTTCTTAGAATCACAAGTTCATTTAAATTACTTGATACAAGTGTTATATCAGCTAATTCTCGCGCTAAATCCGAACTATCTTGCATGGAAATCGAAACATCTGCCGTTGATAGAGCTGGTGTATCATTGATTCCATCTCCGACCATAATAACAGTATGACCTTGGTCTTTCAACATCTGAATATATGCAGCCTTATCTTCTGGTAAAACTGATGCACGATAATCATCTAAATCCAATTCATGAGCCACTGCTTTTGCGGCACTATCACAATCCCCTGTCAACATGACTACTTTATCGATTCCCAATGTTTTTAAATTGTGAACAACTTGTTTAGCCTCATCTTTAACAGGATCATAGATACTGATAATTCCACACACTTTATTGTCAATCGCAAGATAAATCATAGATCCTGCTCCTTCACTTTCAAGTGAATGAATCACATTATCTATATCATCTGTCTTTTCGATACCTTCATCTTCAAAAATAAAATGATCACTACCAATAATCGCACGTTTACCGTATAGAGTTGTCGCAATACCATGTGCAATGATATATTCAACTTTGGCATGCTCTTCTTCATGAATCAAGCCTTCTTTTTTTGCCTGGTTTACAATCGCATTGGCTACACTATGAGGGAAATGTTCCTCAAGACAAGCTGCAATCCTTAATACTTCATCACGCGTATATCCGTTTAAAGGAACTACTTTCTTTACGGTTGGATTTGCGTTTGTCAAAGTACCCGTCTTATCAAAGACAATCACATCCGCATCTTTGATCGCCTCTAAATACTTACCACCTTTTACTAATACATTACGCTTACTTGCCTCTAGCATTGCACTAATTACTGAAATCGAAGTAGATAATCGAATGGCACAAGAATAATCCACCATCAATACTGAGGTTGCGCGTGTTACATTTCTTGTCAAAGCTAAAACGCCAAAAAAGCCAAGAAAACTAAACGGAACAATAGAATCTGCCAAATGTTCTGCCTTAGCTTGAATACTCGCCTTTAATGATTCGTTTGTATCGATCATCTTCACAATATTACTGATACGACTTTCATCTTGTAGATTACGAACACAAATAAACAGTTTTCCTTCTTCAACTAAAGTACCCGCGAATACTGTATCATTTTTCTTTACATGTTTTGATAGAGGTTCTCCTGTAAAGCTAGATTCATTGATCATTGCCTCTCCATCTACGATTTCTCCATCAACCGGAATCATAGAACCAGTTTGTGAAATGACTATATCACCTTTTTGAAGCTTAGACATTGC
Source organism: uncultured Holdemanella sp. (assembly GCF_934772795.1). GTDB lineage: Bacteria > Bacillota_I > Bacilli_A > Erysipelotrichales > Erysipelotrichaceae > Holdemanella. The sequence continues at coordinate 2,302 of NZ_CAKVMR010000070.1, read as the reverse complement.
GATTTCTTGTTCAACACCATCTTCTAAGATCCATACTTTATCAAATTGAATCGACAAACTATTGGATAATTCAAGCTTTGTTTTCTTACGAGTATAATCCTCTAACAAGTCCGAAATATTGAGTAACATCATAATATTTCCTGCAATTGTATAGTTATTTTGAATCAAACTCACACCAATACTTGTCGCATCCAATAAAGGAACATTGACCTTGCATTGTAAAAGTGAATTTAAGCCTTCTTTAAGAAAATGAATCGACTTATAAATCGTAATCGCATTACCAAGTCCCATTGGTAAAAACCATTTAATGAAATAACGTTTACCAATGATCTTAAAGAACCGATTCATATATTCTCGATTCATCGCAATAGCTTCTGGTGATTGTGAATGGACCACAATCGAAGATGTATCTGCATTTTGAAGATATTGGATATCTAAATCCTTTAGTTTATTCAGTAACAAGCCTTTTTGTGCTTTGTCATACAACATCAAAACACTACCCGTAACATTGTTGACCTCCACACTCTCAATCATTGACCATGCATAAAGATCCTTTTTTAAAACTTCGCCCTGAACACTAGAAAAAACATTCTTTCCATAGCGAATTCTCATTCGACCAGGAATATCATGGGCAATAGTAAAACTACTCATTTTATTCGCCTTCGTTTTGAACTTTGGCTTCTTCTAATAAATCCTTTGCGTCTTCCTTAATTGTCTCATACTTATAAGTTGTATCCGATTTAAGCTTCATTCCACCAGCTAAACCTTTAACAGCTAAATCATGAGCTGTATCACTCTTTAAAAACTTAGAACCAGCAAGAGCTGTCGCTGCACCTCCAATAAATGTCCACATTGTTTTATTTTTCCATCCGTCTTTCATAATATATATCCTCCTTAGAACTATGAATGTAAGTTAGAATTAGTTACTTCTAACTATCAGTTAGTATAGTCTTACTCCTAGAAATTGTAAATAAAAAAAAGGACATTTTTTAAAAATGTCCAAATCTATGAAATCCAATAAATTATTAAACAAGTGAAAAGAGCGATTCCATAAATGCATTTAGTGTTAGTTAGTTTCATCTAACTGTTACTAATATATCTTATTCTCTTCCCTTTGTCAACAAAAAAAAAACTGTCTTACGACAGTTTAAGAATATATAAAAATAGATAGGGATAAATCAACCTTTAAAAGTCATAGGGATTTTGACTCTGAGATAGAGATGACCTTTAAACACTTTTAGGGTGAACTTTCCCTATCTTTTTGTTACAGTATTTTTAGAAGGGATTGGACGTAAATAAAAAAGGTAGAAATCCAGCACCGACCAAAGTTGTGATTTCTACCCGTCCTCTTAGACAATATTATGATACTGAAAATTACCAACGACTTCAACCTGATTTTGAATAAAGATGATTATCAAGCTTTTGTTAATGCGATTGATTTGCTGTCTTTACATTGTCCTGTTTGTTGTGCCGTTGGTCTTTTTATATTATATGGGCACTACAGAAGATTTGTGATCATTGATGATATTTCCAGTGGTGAGTGTAAGATTCAAATTCCTGTTCAGCGTATCCAGTGTACTCAATGTAAATCCACTCATGCTTTGCTTCCAACTAATTTCGTCCCTTATACTCAATTCACTTATCTTTTCATTTACTATATTGTCACACTTGATGAGAATGATGATTTGATCACTTCTTTTGAAGTTGCTCTACAAACGATTCGTAAAGTTAAAGCTCGTGTAATCGAATTCTGGGATTCGTTATTTCCTGATTGGAGAGATTTTAAGCAGAATGATTTAAAGATAGAGTCTTTAAAGCGTCACAATATCCTCTTTGGATCCACTAGAAGCTATTGTAAACTTTGCGTACTGTCACCAACAGGATAGTAATTCTGATTCTGATTTCTTTTGATATTATGTCATTGAAATCAGAAAGGAGATGATCTTATGATCGAAAATGATGCTTTCAAACTGCTGTTAATCAATCTTTTTCACCTGAATCCTGATGATATTGCCAATATTCTCTGTACTACGTTCAATAAGATGATGGTTCTTCTTGTAACTCTTACAGATAAACATCAGGCTTGTCCTTACTGTGGGTTTACTGCGTCTAAAATCAAGGAATATGTAACCAAGGAGATCACTCATTCAGCTCTTACCACGCAGAAATGCATAATAAAATACAGGGCAAGGCGCTACAAATGCTCATGTTGTGGAAAGACCTATTATGAATTCAATCCTTTTGTCTTCAAATCTCAGAAAATATCGATCCTTACTGTACATAATATTCTGAAGGATCTGAA
>NZ_CAKVMR010000069.1 GCF_934772795.1 uncultured Holdemanella sp. | reverse complement strand
TATTAAGGCATTTGATCCTTGAAAGAACTAGATATACCCGTAAATAAAGGATTTGTCAACCACACGATTGTAGATTAATAGAACAGATTATAATTCATATACTAAAAATGTAGATAAGGTAAAGGCGTATTACGATGATGCTTTAAAACAAACGGAGTTGTTGTCGATACGATTGAGGGAGTATGCGTATAAATATGCTGAATTGATTATGAGTGAAGGTGCATCATATAAAGTGAAGTATAAAGATTTGAGTGGCATCTATGAGTACATATATGAAGATGCGGGTAAGGCTTTGTATGAGATATATGATAAGACTGTAAAAGATATGTATGATATATATTATGATGGAATTATTAAGGATGCATATGATACAGAAGACTATGATGTGTGGAGTGATGTAAGTTCGGATGCTTACAATGACTGGTCAGATTGTTTATCGGATATATATGATGTATGGTCAGATATGCAGTCGGATATTTATGAATTTCAATCGGATTTAAGAAGTGAAATATATGATCATGATGATGAAAGAGCGCAGAAGAAGATGGATAAGTTTAAGAAATCGATTCTTCGTATGAAGGAGGATGTAAATGATTAGAGAGAATCAATGATTTGCTCTAATTTTTTTTAAAAGTCGCTTGCATCACAGATTATAGTGGTGTATATTAAATAGGCATGCGTGGGAGAATGCGTAACTGTTCGTATTACCACAGCATAGGACAAAATATAGGAGGAACGTCTTATGAGCAAGAAAAAAGTTACAAAAGTTTGTAAGTTGCAGTTCCAAGCTGGTGGAGCTAAACCAGGTCCAGCATTAGCAAGTGCTGGTATCAACATGCCTCAGTTCTGTACAGCTTTCAATGATGCAACAAAAGATCGTAAAGGTGATATTGTTCCAGTTGTCATTACTGCTTATGAAGATAAGAGTTTTGATTTCGTGTTGAAAACAACACCTGCTGCTAACTTATTGAAAAAAGCAGCAAACGTACAAAAAGCAAGTGGAGATCAAAAAGTAGTTGCTGGTACAATTACAGTTGATCAATTAAAAGAAATTGCTGAGTACAAAATGCCAGACTTGAATGCCAACGATGTAGAAGCTGCAATGCGTATTGTTGCTGGTACTGCACGTAACATGGGTATCAAGGTTGAAGGATTTGAATAGGAGGAACATCAATAATGGCAAAAGTAAGTAAGAGATATGCTGAAGCAGCTAAATTAGTTGATCGTTCAAAAACTTATTCAATTGAAGAAGCTGTTAAATTAGCTAAAGAAACTAGTAAAACAAAATTCGACGCAAGTGTTGAAGTAAGTTTCCGTTTAAACGTAGACCCTCGTCACGCTGATCAACAAATCCGTGGGGCAATGGTATTACCTAATGGAACTGGTAAAACACAACGCGTTTGTGTAGTTGCACAAGGCGAAAAAGAAAAAGAAGCTCAGGCTGCTGGTGCTGATTTCGTTGGTGGTGCAGATATTATCGAAAAAATCTCTAAAGGTTGGTTCGATTTTGATGTATTAGTAGCTACTCCAGATATGATGGGTCAATTAGGACGTTTAGGACGTGTTTTAGGTCCTAAAGGATTAATGCCAAACCCTAAGACTGGTACAGTAACAATGGATGTTGCTAAGGCTATTGATGAAATCAAAAAAGGTAAAGTTACTTACCGTGTAGACAAAGAAGGAAACATCAACTTAGCTATCGGTAAAACAAGTTTTACAGATGAAGCATTAGTTGAAAACTTCAATGCAATCTTCAATACAATTGCTAAGGCTCGTCCTACAACTGTAAAAGGTGCATACATGAAAAACTTAGTAGTTTCAACAACAATGGGTCCTGGAATCCACGTTGAAATCGTTAAGTAATTGACAAATCTAGTAAAATAAATTAAACTACAGATTGTTATCAATATTCCAAAGACAGTAACGGCGTATGCTTAATCATGTTACCGAGGGTATGATGCATTGACTTTGCACAATTAGCCCGTCTTTGATGCGGGCTTTTCTTTTGAATATTGTTACAATAGATGAAAGAAGAGGTGGATCGAATGAACAAAGACATCCTTGCACAAAAGGAAGCTGACGTTATCGCCTTATCTGAAAAAATGGAAGCTGCTAGTAGTGTTGTATTAGTAGAATACCGTGGTTTATCAGTAAAGGAAGTAACAGAACTTCGTCGTGCTTTGCGTGAAGAAGACGTTGAATTCAAAGTTTACCGTAACGCAATCGCTCGTCGTGCAGCTGAAAAATTAGGTCACGAAGATTTCGCAAAAACTTTAGTTGGACCTAACGCATTGGCATTTGGTAAAGATCCAGTTGCTCCTGCTCGTGTATTAGCTAAATTCGCTAAAAATCATGATGCATTAGTATTAAAAACTGGTATCGTGGATGGAGCTATGGTAGACGAAGCTACTATCCAAAAATTGTCTGCATTACCTAACAAAGAAGGTATGTTGGCTAAATTCGCATCTTGCTTAAATGCTCCAGTTATCAAATTTGCTATGACTGTTAAAGCATTGGCAGAAGCTAAAGAAAACGGATCTGTAAAAACAGAAGAAGCACCAGCTACAGAAGAAGCTGCTGCGTAATTAATTATAGGAGGAAAATAAAATGGCTAAATTAACTCAAGAAGAAATTCTTTCTTATTTAGAAGAAGCAACAATTTTAGAATTAAACGACTTAGTAAGTGCAATCGAAGAAAAATTTGGTGTAGTAGCTGCTGCTGCTGTTGCTGCTCCAGCTGCTGCTGCTGAAGAAGCTGCAGGACCTAGCGAAGTAACTGTTACATTAACAGATGTTGGTGGAACAAAAGTTGCTGTAATCAAAGCCGTACGTGAAATCACTGGTTTAGGATTAGTTGACGCTAAGAAATTAGTAGATGGTGTTCCAGCTGCTATTAAAGAAAACGTATCTCCAGAAGAAGCAGAATCAATTAAAGAAAAATTAGTTGCTGCTGGAGCTACTGTAGAAATTAAGTAATTTAAGCTTAATAAGTAATTAAAGCCTTTGTCTTCGGATAGAGGCTTTTTTTCTGTTTGTTTAATCGTTATATTTTCAAATGATACTATTATGATACTAAAAAAGACATCATTTCATTGGGGATGATGTCTTTTAATGTTTTATTCGTCTTTTAATATTTTTGTGACTGCATTATAGATACCGTTATCGTATGTAGATGTTGTGGCAAAATTAGCATAGCTTTTTACATAATCGCTCGCATTACCCATCGCAACACCGATATCCGCTTTCTTTAACATGTGGATATCATTTGTGCTGTCTCCAAAACAGATGGCATCTTTCCATGTTAATCCTGTTTTTTCTAGAATCATTTCAATACCTTTTGATTTATCGTTATCCGTATTGAAGATATCAAAGCAGAATCCATCGGTTTTAACGTTGATTAGATCATTTCTTAAATTAGGGTGGGATTCCATGAATTGATCCACTAATTTTTTATCTTTAGTAAGGACTACGGCATTAAAGGCTTTGTGTCTTAAATGATAAGATTGACTAGGATCATAGAATAATGAATCGAGTACATTACAGTATTTGCAGAAATCATACATTGGGTAGAAGTTGTTATAAATGTATGTGGCATCTCCAAAGTGGAACATTAGACCCGTTTCATATTTTTTGCTGAAATTAACTAAGTCATTAACGTTTTCTTGTAAGATTGGATAACTTCCAATTTCTTGAAAGTCTTTGTCTAATATATAGCTTCCGTTGATCAATACGTAAAAATCAAATTGAACGCGTTGTAAAATAAGTTTCATCTGGTTTAAAGGACGACCTGTAGCCGCACAAACAATATATCCTTTATCTTTTAATGTTTGAATGGCATCCAATGCACTTTCTTGAATGATGTCATTTTCGGTTTGATAAAGTGTTCCGTCCATGTCGAAAAATACAATTTTGTGTTTCATAAACATACCTCTATTCTTGTCTATATTATACTTTAATGAAGGGGGAATGCGAAAAAAAATTATTATAAAAAATTAATAAAAAAGAATTGACAAATCATGTGGAATACTGTATCTTAATGTTGCATGCGAAAATAGGTTCTGAAAAGAGCCTATATTTAATGGATGGGCAAGACCCACCCGGCTTCGTTTGCTTGGAAATTGAAAATTTTGAAAGGAGGATCTTATGCCTACAATCAACCAGTTGATTCGTAAAGGTCGTAAGGCCAGTCAAAACGTTTCAAAGTCTCCAGCTTTGAATCGTGGTTACAACTCATTGCAGTCTAAACCAACAAACCAATCAAGTCCACAAAAACGTGGAGTTTGTACTCGTGTTGGTACTATGACACCTAAGAAACCAAACTCAGCACTTCGTAAATATGCGCGTGTTCGTTTAAGTAATGGTATGGAAGTTACAGCTTACATTCCAGGAATCGGACACAACTTACAGGAACACAGTGTTGTATTGATTCGTGGTGGACGTGTTAAAGACTTACCAGGTGTTCGTTACCACATCGTTCGTGGAACTTTGGACTGTGCTGGTGTAAATGACCGTAAACAATCTCGTTCATTATACGGAACTAAAAGACCTAAGAAATAGATCAATCGTGAAAGGAGGAAATTAGATGCCTAGAAAAGGACACATTGCGAAACGTGACGTACTAGTCGACCCAATTTATAACTCTAAGTTGGTTACTCGTTTGATCAACAAAATCATGATTGATGGTAAAAAAGGGGTTGCACAAACTATTTTGTACAACGCGTTTGAAATCGTAGAAGTAAAAACAGGAAAAGCACCAATGGAGGTTTTCGAACAAGCTTTAGAAAACGTTATGCCTCAATTGGAATTGAAAGTTAGACGTGTAGGTGGAGCCAACTACCAAGTACCAGTTGAAGTAAGCGACGAACGTCGTTTGACTTTAGGACTTCGTTGGATTGTAAACTACGCACGTTTGCGTAACGAAAAAACAATGGAACAGAGATTAGCAGCTGAAATTATTGATGCTTCTAATGGAACTGGTGCCAGTGTTAAAAAACGTGAAGACACTCACAAAATGGCAGAAGCTAACAAGGCTTATGCTCACTACCGTTGGTAAGAGAAGGAGTAAAGAAATATGCCTAGAGACTATGCTTTACACGAAACTCGTAACATCGGTATCATGGCTCACATTGATGCCGGAAAAACAACAACAACAGAACGTATTCTTTACTACTCTGGTGTAAACCACAAGATTGGTGAAACACACGATGGAGCTAGTACAATGGACTGGATGGAGCAAGAACAAGAACGTGGTATTACAATCACTTCTGCTGCTACAACAGCTCACTGGAAAAAGACAGACGGAACTGGTAAAGAATGCCGTATCAATATCATCGATACACCAGGCCACGTAGACTTCACTGTAGAAGTTGAACGTAGTTTACGTGTATTAGATGGTGCCGTAACAGTATTAGATGCTAAAGCAGGTGTTGAACCTCAAACTGAAACTGTATGGCGTCAAGCTACTGAATATAACGTTCCACGTATTGTATTCTGTAACAAAATGGATGCTACAGGTGCTGACTTCTTAATGTCATGCAATACAATCATCGATCGTTTAGGAGCTAAATCTTGTCCAATTCAGTTACCAATCGGTGCTGAATCAGACTTCGAAGCTATCATTGATATTATCAAGAGAAAAGCTTACGAATTTAGTGGAGATTATGGACGTATTATTACTGAAATCCCAGTTCCAGAAGATATGGTAGATCTTATGGAAGAATACCGTGCTAAATTACTAGATTACTTAGCAGATTATGATGAAGATTTCATGATGCAAGTATTAGAAGGTGAAGAACCTTCAATCGAAGAAATCAAACGTGTATTACGTATTGCCGTATGTAATGGTGACTTCTTCCCAGTATTATGTGGATCTGCATATAAGAACAAAGGTGTTCAATTAGTATTGGATGCAGTAGTAGATTACTTACCAAGTCCATTAGATGTACCTTCAATTAAGGGTACTACATTAGATGGAGAACCAGATGTTCGTCACCCTGGTGATGATCAACCATTCTCTGCATTAGCATTTAAGATCGCTACAGACCCATTCGTTGGAAAATTATCTTTCTTCCGTGTTTATTCAGGTACTGCAAAAGCAGGAAGCTATGTATTAAACTCAACTAAGGATAAAAAAGAACGTTTCGGACGTATCGTTCAGATGCACGCCAATGCACGTAAAGAAATCACTGAAGTTTACTCAGGTGAAATCGCTGCTGCAGTTGGTTTAAAGGTTACTACAACAGGTGATACATTGTGTGATGAAGATCACCCAATCATTCTTGAATCTATGGAATTCCCTGAACCAGTAATCGAATTGTCTTTGGAACCAAAAACAAAAGCTGACCAAGACAAAATGGGATTGGCTCTTGCAAAACTTGCAGAAGAAGACCCTACTTTCAAAACATATACAAACGAAGAAACAGGACAAACAATCATTGCCGGTGTAGGTGAACTTCACTTGGATATCATTGTTGACCGTTTACGTCGTGAATTTAAAGTTGAAGCAAATGTTGGTCAACCACAAGTTGCTTACCGTGAAACAATTCGTCAGGCTGCTGATTGTGAAGGAAAATACATCCGTCAGTCAGGTGGTCGTGGACAATATGGTCACGTATGGATCAAATTCGAACCAAATGAAGGAAAAGGATTTGAATTCGTTGATGCTATCGTTGGTGGTAGCGTACCTAGAGAATATATCAAACCAACTCAAGAAGGTTTGGAAGCAGCATTGGAAAATGGTATGGTTGCAGGTTACCCAGTAATTGATATCAAAGCTACATTATTTGATGGATCATACCACGATGTCGACTCTAGTGAAATGGCTTATAAGATTGCCGCAAGTATGGCATTGAAAGAAGCTGGAAAAAAATGTAAACCTGCTATTCTAGAACCAATCATGTTCGTAGAAGTAACTGCACCAAGTGAATACTTAGGTAGCGTTATGGGTGACATTTCAAGTCGTCGTGGACAAATCACTGAGCAGGAAGAACGTGGAAATGCCATTATTGTTCGTGCACATGTTCCATTATCAGAAATGTTCGGATATGTTACAGACTTACGTAGCTTTACTCAGGGACGTGGAAACTACTCTATGAAGTTCGACCACTATTCAGAAGTTCCAAAGAGTATTGCAGAAAAAATTATTAAAGAGAATTCAAGCGAAAACTAGTTGATTTTCGCTTGGTTCTGAAATACAATATTTATTGTATGAAATATGTTAGCATTTAGGAGGAAATTATAAATGGCTAAGGAAAAATTTGACAGAAGTAAAACTCACGTTAATATTGGTACTATCGGTCACGTTGACCACGGTAAAACAACATTAACAGCAGCTATTACAACAGTATTAGCTAAAAAAGGTATGGCTAAAGCTGAAGCTTATGACCAAATCGATGGTGCTCCAGAAGAAAAAGAACGTGGAATCACTATCAACACAGCACACGTTGAATACCAAACAGAAAAACGTCACTATGCACACGTTGACTGTCCAGGCCACGCCGATTATGTAAAAAACATGATCACTGGTGCTGCTCAGATGGACGGAGCAATCTTAGTAGTTGCTGCATCTGATGGACCTATGCCTCAAACACGTGAACACATCTTGTTAGCACGTCAGGTAGGTGTTAAATATATCGTTGTTTACTTAAACAAATGCGATATGGTTGATGATGAAGAATTAATCGACTTAGTAGAAATGGAAGTTCGTGAATTATTAAACGAATATGGATTCGACGGAGACGAAACTCCAGTTATCCGTGGTTCTGCTTTAAAAGCTCTTGAAGGAGATCCAAAATACGAAGAATCAATTTACGAATTGATGGATGCTGTTGATACTTGGGTACCAGATCCAGCTCGTGAAATGGATAAACCATTCTTGATGGCAATCGAAGACGTTATGACAATTTCTGGTCGTGGTACAGTAGCTACAGGACGTGTTGAACGTGGACAAGCTCACTTAAACGACGAAGTTGAAATCGTTGGTATCAAAGACACTCAAAAAACAGTATTAACTGGTTTGGAAATGTTCCACAAACAATTAGACGTTGCTGAAGCAGGTGACAACATTGGTGCATTGTTACGTGGTATTGCACGTGACCAAATCCAACGTGGACAAGTATTAGCTAAACCTGGAAGTGTACACCCTCACACTAAATTTAAAGCACAAGTTTATGTTTTAACTAAAGAAGAAGGTGGACGTCACACTCCATTCGTTTCTAACTACCGTCCTCAATTCTACTTCCGTACAACTGACGTTACAGGTGTAATCACATTGCCAGAAGGAACTGACATGGTAATGCCTGGTGACAACGTTGTTATGAACGTTGAATTGATCGCTCCAATCGCTATCGAAACTGGTACTAAGTTCTCTATCCGTGAAGGTGGACACACTGTAGGTGCTGGTAACGTTACTGAAATTGACGCTTAATTAAACTTATAGAAACTAAGGACTGATACATTTTGTATCGGTCTTTTTTTGTTTTGATATGAAACAAATGTAAATATAATGTAAAAAATTACATTTATCATTGACATCATGGCTATTTTATTTTATCATACAAAACATATAAGAATAGTATGAATTAAGGAGATATGATTATGTCAAAATTAACTAGAGATCAACGAAATTTTAAATTCGAAACATTACAATTACATGTTGGACAAGAACAACCAGATCCAACTACAGATGCACGTGCAGTTCCTATTTATCAAACATCATCATATGTATTTAGAAATTGTGATCATGCAGCCGCACGTTTTGGATTGAGTGATGCGGGAAATATTTATGGCCGTTTAACAAATCCAACTGAGGATGTGTTTGAAAAGCGTATTGCGGCCCTTGAAGGTGGTGTAGCTGCATTAGCTGTAGCATCTGGTGCAGCAGCCGTTACATATACAATTTTGAACTTAGCTCAAAATGGAGATAATATTGTTTCAGCTAAAAATATTTATGGTGGTTCATTCAACTTGTTTGAGCATACTTTGCCTCAATATGGGATTGAAACAAACTTTGTAGATATTTTTAATGAAGAAGAAGTTGAAAGTGCAATCAACGAAAAGACAAAGGCTTTGTATATTGAAACATTAGGAAATCCAAATTCGGATGTAGTAGATGTTGAATCTGTCGCAAAGATCGCTCATAAACACAAAATCCCATTAGTGGTAGATAATACATTCGCAACACCATATTTAGTAAGACCAATTGAATACGGTGCAGATATCGTGGTTCATTCAGCTACAAAATTCATTGGTGGACATGGAACAAGTATTGGCGGTGTAATTGTTGATGGTGGAAAATTTGATTGGGAAGCTAGCGGTAAATTTGATTCATTAACAAAACCAAATCCAAGCTATCATGGTATTAGTTTTACACAAGCTTGTGGAGCTGCAGCATTCGTTACTAAGGTACGTGCTATTCTTTTAAGAGATACTGGAGCTACATTATCTCCTTTCAATGCATTCTTATTCTTGCAAGGATTAGAAACATTATCATTACGTGTAGAACGTCATACATATAATGCATTAAAAGTAGTTGAATATCTAAATAATCATCCTCAAGTAGAAAGTGTATCTCATCCAAGTGTTTCTACAGATCCTAAACAACAAGAATTATATAAAAAGTATTTTCCAAATGGTGGTGGATCTATCTTTACATTTGATATTAAGGGTGATGCACAAAAAGCCAAAGATTTTATTGATAACCTTGAATTGTTCTCTTTATTGGCAAATGTTGCAGACGTTAAATCTTTAGTCATTCATCCAGCAACAACAACACATTCACAATGTACTGAAGAAGAATTGCTTGATCAAGGTATTCGTCCGAATACAATTCGTTTAAGTATTGGATGTGAAAACATCGATGATATTATTCAAGATTTGGATGAAGCATTTAAAGCGATTGCATAATTAATGAAAGTCAGAATCTAGGTTCTGACTTTTTGGCTTATAATTTCAGATTTATGAAAATATAAATAAACTTGTGAAAAATACAATACTTTTGATAGAATAACATTACTTTTTTGAAAGGATGATTTGATTGGATAAGAGAACTAGACGATTTATTGTTTATGCGATAGGAATGCTTGTGTTAGCGTTGGGATTAACGTTAAACATAAAGGCCAATCTAGGCGTGTCTCCAATAATATCAGTACCCTATAGTATATCGCAGATAACTGGATATAATTTTGGCGATTTAACTTTTGTGGTATATGCCATATTTGTCGTTGTACAAATAGGAATTCATGTAAAGTTAAAAAAGAATAATAAAATAGTGTCTGATGTATTACAGTTGCCACTAAGTTTAGTGTTTACACGTTTATTGAATATATTTTCCGTATATATTCCAACTTCACAAAATTTAGGAATACGTTTTATAGTTTAAGCTTTTGCGATAATTTGTACAGGTATAGGAGCAGCCATGTCATTGAGTATGCAACTTGTGCCAAACCCAGGTGATGGGATAGTGCAGGCATTAGCTGAAAGATTTAATAAGAGTGTAGGTTTAACCAAAAATCTATTTGATTGTTTTAATTTATGTATAACATTGTGTATAAGTATATTTATTGCGCATCAAATTGTTGGCGTAGGAATAGGTACTGTAATTGCGGTACTTGGTGTTGGAAGAGTAATTGCTTTATGTCATCATATTTTTGAATCAAAAATTGAAGAATTGATTTGCGAGTAAGAGACTGACTTATGTCAGTTTTTTTAAAAGCAGTGATGTAAGCGTATACAGTAAAAAAGATGAAAAAAAGTCAAAAAAACATTTGACGAAAGAGGAATGATTTGGTAATATAGATGAGCACTGCTGAGGTGCACATGATCTTTGAAAAC
>NZ_CAKVMR010000068.1 GCF_934772795.1 uncultured Holdemanella sp. | reverse complement strand
CTTCCAAAAACAGATACATTGTATGGAGCAGTAGGAATCGATATCAATGTGGACCATATAGCACTATGTGAAACCAATATGGATGGAAATATCGTATTAATCAAGAAGTATCCAATCCATAAAGAAAACACTAAAAACAAACGAAATGAAGAATTGTATCAGCTGGCCATTGAAATCATGGAATATTGTAAATCCAAGAAGAAGAGTCTGGTAGTTGAAGACTTGAATTTCAAGCAGTTGAAAACTAGGATGCTCTATCGACCTAAAAAACAAAATAAAACATTATCGAGTTTTGCGTATAAAAAGATATTAGAAAAATTAGAAAGAAAATGTTTGATAAATGAAGTGGATGTAATTAAAGTAGATCCAAAGAATACAAGTAAGATTGGAAAAGAAAAGTATACAAAGATCAAAGGACTGAGTGTACATTATTGTGCAGCCTATGTGATCAATCGAAGAGGCATGGGATTTGTTGACTAAATAAGATAAATAATCAGAACCAGAAGTTTATGATATCTTACTGGATGATAGGTACATAGATCATGGATGAAATTCTGAAGTATTTATAAACAGAGCATACAATAAAAACTCCATCGATAAAGACTGAATGTATCGGGATACCGAATGATTCAGAAAGATGGAGTGGATATTGAAATGTTACCGGACGACTGGAAACGAACCGGGCACGTCAATTAGACGTGTGACTTTTTCTTCAAAAAAGTCTTTTCTTGTACTATACTATTTTTAATCAAGTGGAGGTACAGACAATGAGTGTATTAGATGGAAATGTCGCAATCTTCAAATATTTTGAAGAAATCTCAAAAATTCCTCATGGATCTTTTCATGAAGAAAAAATCGCAGACTATGTAGAAAACTTTGCGGAGGAACATGATTTTAAATATGTTCGTGATAACATGAATAATATGATTATTTATAAAGAGGCTACACCAGGCTATGAAAATCACGATACCATTATGTTGCAGGCACATATGGATATGGTTTGCGAAAAGAATAAGGATGTCGACTTTGACTTTGAAACAGATGCTTTAAATCTATATGTTGAAGATGGATGGTTAAAAGCAAAAGGAACAACATTAGGTGCTGATGATGGATTTGGAGTTAGCTACATGTTGGCCATTCTAAGTGATGATACTTTAAAGCACCCAAATCTAGAATGTGTATTTACTGTACAAGAAGAAGTGGGTCTATTAGGATCTATTAATTTAAAGAAGGAATACTTCAATGCCAAAAAGATGATTGGTCTAGATGGTGGTGGTGAAGTTAGTACTTGCACCACAACAAGTGGTGGCCGCTATGCCTATGTCGATAAAACATGCACTTTTGAAGAAGCAAATAAACCAACCTATAAACTTACAGTAAAAGGATTAGATGGTGGTCATTCAGGTGCTTGTATTGATCAAGAAAAGGGTAATTCAATTAAAATCTTATTTAGAGTTCTACAAACACTAAAAGATATTCAAATCGTATCCGTAAATGGTGGTCTAAAAGAGAATGCGATTCCTAGAGAAGCAGAGGCAACTTTCGTTTCAGACATCAAGCCAAATATTGATCAAATCACAGCCGATTTAAAAACAGAATTTGAATTCAGTGATAGTAAGCTTGATATTCAATTGGAAGAAACAGACAAAGCTACTAAAGCTTTTACTTCAAAAGATACAAATGAATTAATCACACTATATTATTTACTACCAAATGGTTTACAACATAAATCTATGGCTATTGAAGGATTAACACTTGCTTCCCTTAACTTAGGTAAATTAAGAACAGAAGACAATGTTGTGAAATGCGCCTTCTGCATTCGTTCCCCATTAGAATCTATGAAGGATGAATTAGGCAACAAGATCAACATGATTGCACAGTTATGCAATGCGTCTGAACATGAAGATACAAACTTCTGTGGATGGAACTATGAAGCGAACAGTCCATTAAGAGATAAACTAAAAGAAATCTTAAAAAGACAAGGCGTAGAAATGGAAACCGAAGCATCCCACGGAGGTATGGAAACCGGTATTCTAAAAGGATTACTTCCAGATTTAGATATCATCACATACGGCCCTATTGCCGAAGGTTGTCACACTCCGGAAGAAAAACTAAACCTAGAATCCTTTAAAAAAGCATATAAAAACCTTTGCGATTTAATTGCAGAATTGTAAGAGAAGTCTATACTTCTCTTTTATTTTGTGCTATAATACTTAAGCACATGGCGCGTTCGGCAAGCGGTTAAGCCACAGCCCTCTCAAGGCTGTATCACGGGTTCGAATCCCGTACGCGCTACCATTTAACAATTACTCCTCTACATAAAGGAGTTTTTATTTTATGTACAAACCGTGTAATATATATTAAGAATGGAAAGGATTTATGAATTCAATGCTACTAAAATTAGGAATATTCTTTATTGCGATTGGTGTCGCAAAATTAATTTACTCCATGTACTTAAAACACAAACAAAAGTAAGTCTAGAAATAGACTTTTTTATTTTCTTTAAAAGAAAAAGTACATCACCTAGGATGCACTCTCTTCAATCTTTCGTTTTTCTAAATACTTGATCTTTTCGTCATGAACCCATTCCATAATGACACGATAATTAGTCATTAAGAAATCTCTCCATTCTGGTTGAACAACAACTCTTCTTTTAAGACCCCTATCATTTTCGATGACATATGGAAGTCTATATTTTTCATTATAATCTTTGATTGTTTCTATAATATCCTTAGGACGATTCCAAATTGGATCATTACCACCTACATCCACCAAGAAACTCGATAATAAACGATATGGTGTCTGCATGATCAAAAGTTTCTTATATTCCTTTAAAGCTTCATCATGTTGCTTTACACAAATAATTATTTCTTGTTTCGAGCAATTTTCAGGCAAATACTTTTGTATGCTTAAAATCGCATTTTCCAATGCGTTTGTACGCTTTTGATGAATTAATGGACCCAAATGATATCCTTTTTCAACCACATCATCATAGGCTAAAGAAATCATTTCATCTAAGATTTCATCAAATTCAATTGTATCCTTATAAATCATTAAATTTAGTATAGCCTCTAACCAATAAAAAGAATAAGAAGAACTCGTAAATTCTAGAATCTTCTCAAAATAATCCAATCGCAGTTCAAAACTATATAAATCTAAGAATTGTAATCGCTCGACATCTAACATACCCTTATTTTATCAGTTCTGTGTACTTTTTAGAAGACGCTTTGCACTTTTCTACCGGATATTTCTTCTTATTTTGTTCTAACTTCATCAACAAAATCTCTTCCATATCCACACCCAATTTATTGGCCATTAAAATACAATAATTCATCACATCTGCAAGTTCTTCACAAACATGTTGTTTATCATATTCGTTATTCCATTGAAAACATTCTAACAACTCGCCTGCCTCAATACTAATGGATTTTGCGAGGTTTTCAGGATTATGAAATTGATCCCAATCTCTTTCCTCATTAAACTTTAAGATTTCTTCAACTGCCCTTTTCATCTTGATCCTCCATCATTCTATATTTCTTTGGTGATTTTAAACACCTGAATAAAATGCGTAACATTATTAAAACCTACACTTTCAGATATTTTCGTTACATTCAACATGGCATTCTTTAAAGTAAGTTCATCTGCATAATATGTATGAATATATACAAGTATCCTTTATACTCTTTCTTGTTACAAAGAAAAGGGACATCACTGTTCCAATACTTCTATATCCACAATATCATCTATTTGTATTTGAATGTTTTCTTTAAAATATAAAGTCTTATTTAATTCATCCATACGCTTAAAAGATAAAACATTTTGAATGTATTTACCACCACTTTTTGTCTTATCCTTCTCAAAATAAGTAATTCTACACTTTGATTTCAAGCTCACCATCTCTATGATCTTTTCATTGATTTCAAGCTTTTCTTCATTCGATAAAACTCTTTTTTCCTGTGTGATTCTACCCTGTTCAATCACAGCTTCTTTATGACCAGTTAAAGCCGCAAAAGGCGCAAATTGAGCTGCACGATCCGACATAGACATCTTTGGATATTTACTTATTGGACGATCCATTGTATACCATCTTTCATCCATTATGCCTTATGCCCTCCTATCTGCGCATTTCTCTCCTTGGCCTTAGCACCCTTCTCAAAATCCGTTCCCTTTAAGATCGAATTCTTGCCATACTTATTCTTGATTTTCAAAGTTACCTTTTGAAGATCTTTTTCCTTCTTCAAATCTTCTTCATCTACATTTGAAAATAAATCAATCTGTTCAAAACCACGATTCTTTTCATCCACCACTTCTACTGCTGCTACATTGATTCTTCGCACCAACAAACTCGGATCCACATACCGATCATATACATCCAATATATTTTGAATTAGAATTGAATTCGCATTTGTCTTTTGTGGTAAATGGACAACTTTATTTAAACTCTTGGGCAAAATTCTCCCATAAAAATCAACCATTGTTTCACCTGTATAGGCTTCATTTGTTTCATAGCCAATGGTTAGAACTACCTTATTTGTCACTAAATGCTTATCTACCAAACTTAAAGCTAAAGATTCCACCATTTCCTTGACTAAAATTTTAGCCTTTTCTTTTTCATATCCACAAGATAAGACTTGTCCCGAACCCATACTATTCTTTTCCGGTTTATAAGTCTTAATATCTTCCATTGTACAAGACTCATATCCCCAGGCATGATCGATCAATAGTTCAGCATTTACGCCAAATGTTTTAAATAAAACATCTTCATGTTCTAAGCTAAAGGCACAAAGCTTGCCCATTGTATCAATACCAAGCTTATTTAATCTTTTCTCATACCCTTTACCAACACGCCAAAAATCTGTCAAAGGCTTATGATTCCACAACAATTTTCGATATCGATATTCATTTAAGGCCGCAACACGAACGCCATTTTCATCTGGATCTTTATGTTTAGCCACAATATCCATCGCTACCTTGGCAAGATACAAGTTTGTACCAATACCTGCTGTAGCCGTAATGCCTGTTGTTTCATAAATATCTAGAATCATTTTCATTGCGAACTCTTTTGGCGTTAAATGATACGTATTTAAATATGGCGTCGCATCAATAAATACTTCATCAATCGAATACACATGAATATCCTGACTTGAAACATATTTTAGATAAATATTATAAATTTGCGTACTTATATCCAAATAATATTTCATTCTTGGAGGCGCAATTAAAAAATCAACTTCATACCTAGGATTCTTTTTTAAGATTTCATCATCTGCTGATTTACCATCAAAGCGTAAAAATCCCTTTTTCCTTTTGGCATTCACTTCTCGTACCTTTTGATTTACCTCAAACAAACGACACCTTCCCCCAATGCCATACTGTTTTAATGAAGGAGATACAGCCAAACATATTGTCTTCTCAGTTCTTGAAGCATCTGCCACTACAAGATTGGTTTTCAAAGGATCCAATCCTCTAGAAACACATTCACAAGAAGCATAGAAAGACTTTAAGTCGATGGCCAAATAAATCTTAGACTTCATGAACGCGTAATCTTTTTAAGAAGACCATTTAACTCATCTAATCCAGAAGTCACTTCATGCAATGTACTTCTTAATGTAGGAATCATCTGTTTCATTTCTTCTTTTACAGCTTGTTTCTTTTTTTTCTTCTGATATTTCTTCACCATGTTTATTATATTCATCTTTAAAACTCCAATCGCATCTGATACCAAACTACACCACCATGCACACTTGAGGATACGCCCTCATTTTTAAATCCAAACTTACTATAGTAAGGCACCAATCTATCTTTACAAGTTAACACTAAGCCTTTTCGCTTTTCTTGTCTAGCCAAATCAATCATCGCATTCATGATCTTAGCGGCATTTCCCTGTCTTTGATAATCCGGTAACGTATTTAATCCAAAAATCATTTGCCAATCACCATCTTCATCATGCATAGAGGCATCACTATACATTTCATCCGTTAAATCTCTTTGGTTTGTACAAAAACCATCAATAAAACTAATCAATCGATCATCTTCAAATAATAATAAAAAATGATTCGCATATACATTTAATCGTTCCTGAATCTCTTTTGAAGTTGCTGCTTCATTCGGTGGAAAACAAGTCGCCTCTACCTTAGATAAAATTTCTGCATCTTCTTTCGTTCCTTTTCGAATCATGGTATCACCTCGCCAGTTAATTATACCAAAAAAGAAGTGATTACTCACTTCTTAATGCTTCTACAGGATCTTTTTTACTCGCAATCTTGGATGGAATCAAACCTGCAAGAATGGTTAATACCAAATCAATCAAAATCAAGAATATAGCTCCATTCACAGGTAACTTGGCAATATGGGCAACACCTGTCATATTTTCAACCACCATACTGATTGGAACATTTAATACAAGTGTAATGAATATACCTAATACACCACTAATTAATCCAATAATAAATGTTTCTGCATTAAATACACGCGTAATGTCTTTCTTACTGGCACCAATTGATCGTAGAATACCAATCTCTTTTGTACGCTCCAACACTGAAATATAAGTAATAATACCAATCATAATACTCGATACAATTAAAGATACAGATACAAAGGCAATCAATACATAACTAATGATATTCACAACACTTGTCACAGAACTTAACATCGTTCCAATAAAATCGTTGTACGTAATCACATTACTCTTTGTCTGCTTCTTATTATAAGAAGTAATCAAATCACCCAACTTTTCTTTTCCATCAAAGCTTGATGCATATAAAGAAATCTTTGTTGGATTTGAGTAATCCACAACACCAAGCTTAGTTAAATTCGAATCATATGTCGCATTGATATTCTCATTATACGTATTCATATAATTCATCAACTCTTCTTGCGACATACTTGAAAGCTGCATCATCTGCTCATTTGTAAGATTTGACATGCTCATCTTTTGACCAGACGCAAATTCGGCCTGCGTAAAAATATTGATATTTGGATTTGCCTTTTGTTCTTGAACAATTTGAGCATTCTCCGTTTTTTCTGTCACATACTCTTCCATAGCCTTTGTATAATACACACCACCCATTGTTGGTTGTGAAACTGTAGATTCACTTGGCTTAATAATTCCAACAACCTTAATTTCAGGACTATTCGCTACAACATCCTTCATATATGCTTCGTTTTCACTTTGATTGATCCACAAACCATTTACCTTTTGGTATAAATCACTATTTAATACCAATCTAAATTTTAGATTTAAGATATCATCCACACTATAAGACTGTAGATTTGTCTTTGAAATTTGATCTGTCTCTCCATTTAAAATCTTTTGATAATTCTTAACCAATTCATCCTGATCTAACAAGCCCAAAGAATACAGTGCATAATCTGTTATCTCATTATTTTCATCGACCTCTAAGACAACCTCGTTATATTGAGTTGGCCATTTCCCTTCGACAAGCTGATATTCATCATCCCGAAGCTTTTTTGATTCAGGTAAAGATAACCATACTTGATCATTGGTCATTGAGCTTGAATCCATAAATTGCGATTGTAGGGACATCATATCTGACATTCCTAATTTATCCAACAAACCATTGGGTGATACTTGCACTAAACCAGAATCGGTATTTTCATTATAGACCTGTAAATTTAAATTATAGTCATACTCGATTGCTTTGGCTGTCTTTCTAAATTTCTTTCCCTTACTACTTTCAATATACGATTTAAAAGCCGATAAATTATTCTTCTTTGAACTCGATAAAGATTCTAATACATCCTCAACATAAGGACGAGAATAGATCTTAGAATCCTTATGTTCTTCTGTCTTTTTCTTCATTCCCATCATCGTTGTCATTAAAGTCGACATATCACTAAAATTAGATTGAATCTCAATGGGATAACTTGCCATTGTATCATTTTCCATTTGATCAATATATGACTGCATACCATTCGATAAAGACATAATCAAGGCAATCCCAATAATGCCAATGCTTCCGGCAAAAGATGTTAAAAATGTACGTGCCTTTTTGGTCATTAAATTATTTAAACTCAATGAACAAGCCATTTTAAATGACATGCCAGGCCTTTTTAATACACTTGTATCCACATTCGTTTCTGATTCATTGAAAGGATTGGAATCCGAAACTAAAGTACCATCCTTTAAACGAATAATTCGACTCGAATATTCATCGGCCAATTGCGGATTGTGTGTAACCATAATGACAAGCTTATCTTTTGAGATTTCCTTTAAGATCTCCATGATTTGCACACTTGTAGCACTATCCAAAGCACCCGTTGGCTCATCCGCTAAAATAATATCTGGATTATTGACAATGGCACGGGCAATCGCAACACGTTGCATTTGTCCACCTGACATCTGGGTTGGTCTTTTATGGATTTGATCCGATAAGCCCACCTTATTTAAAGCCTCAATAGCTCTTTTTCTTCTTTCTTCCTTATTGACTCCCGTAAGAGTTAAAGCCAATTCCACATTACTTAAAACACTTTGATGCATGATCAGATTATAAGATTGAAACACAAAGCCAACCTGATGATTACGATACGTATCCCAGTCTTTATCACTATAATCCTTCGTGCTTTTTCCATTAATAATTAAATCACCCGAAGTATAGTGATCCAAACCACCAATAATATTTAGAAATGTAGTTTTACCACATCCACTCTGTCCAAGTATTGAAACAAATTCATGTTCACGAAAAGAAAGTGATACACCTTTTAATGCATGTACAATTTCGTCTCCTGAAACATAATCTTTTATAATATTTTTACATTGAAGCATAAAAAGCCCTCCATATTTTCTTAATTATAGAAAATTATCTATTGATTTTTCAATCGACTAATTTTAACATATTGTTACGAAAACAACAGGTGTTGATTATGAACAGAAAAATACAAATGACAAAAAGATTAATCTATGAAGCCTTATTTGAATGTCTAAAAGAAAAAGACATCAATAAGATTACCATTTCTAGCTTATGTGAAAAGGCCGATATCAATCGTTCAACCTTCTATAAGTATTATGGCAGTCAATATGATGTCATTAAAGAAATGGAATATGAAGTCATTCAATTGATCAATGAACAATTAAATGATCAACCAAAAGAAACTTCTTTTACCCAATTACTTCAATTTTTAAAAACCAACAAAGAAACCATTGAACTTTTCTTCGCATGTAATGTCGACAATGAATTTCCTAAACAAGTTCTAGCCTTAGATTCCATCAACAATCAGCTTGAACAAGTCTCAAAAAATGATCCATACATCAAAAATTACATCCTTTTTGGATCTTTGGCAACCATCCAACAATGGATTGATGCAGGATGCATTGAATCTTGTGAAGAAATTGCCGATATCATCAATCACATTGTAGATAAACTGGTGAATTAATCAAGAACACGCTTATTGTATACACGAATTGAAATCATCATGGAAATAAAATATAGAACAAAACTTGTTAATAATAAACCTACACTAAACATTGTAGGATTCATTGTATTCAATACGGCTTCTATAGATTCAAAGAATTTAGGAATGAATTGATTTAAGAATACAAATAAGAATATAAATCCAAACACAACCACAAATAATACAATTCTTCCTTTTTCATTTCCTTCTTTTAATTGAAATGGCAAGGATATAGATAATAAGAGTAATGAAGTTGATAAAATTGTAACTATTTCCACAAAACCACTCTTACTGAAACAATTTAATATTGCGACTAACACAAAACCAATTCCCGTAATAATCAACGAAAATAAATACTTTTCTTTTACATAATCCGATCTTGTGATGGGTAAAGTAAACAATGTATTTAATCCGTGATTCGCTTCATCATATGTAATCGTTGACATTGAAAGAATGGATACAAAAACTAAAATATAGCCTGAGGCAAAGCTAATATCATTCATCCCTACAAATATTCCTATAGTCAACATAAACATCGCAATCTTTTTATAATTTTTCATTAATAGAAAATCTTTAATCAATAAACCCTTCATACATTTTCTCCCTTGATCATATATTCCATCAAATCATCAATATGTGCTTTTTCAATAATTAAGCCTGGATAGTTTTCTACATAGAAAGAACGCTCATTTGTAAGATATGTTGAACCTATCTTTTTTAATGCATAGCTTAAATCCACGGTTTCATCTACACCCTTTAATAGTGCATATGACTCTAGATCCTGTTCACATAGAATGATTTTTCCTTTTTCAATAAAATAAAATTCATCGCACAACCCCTCCAAATCACTTGAGATATGTGAACTAATCAATATAGAAGTCTCTTCATATTTTTCCATATAATCACGCAACAAATCTAATACTTCATTTCGTGCAATCACATCTAAACCACTCGTTGGTTCATCCAACAATAAAACTTTCGCATGAAGACTTGTCGCAATAATGATCTTTAATTTTGAAAGCATACCCGTAGAATATTCTTTTAATGGTTTCTTTATATCCAATTCGAAATTTTTTACCATAGAATCAAAATAATCACAATCAAAATGTTTATAGGAACACTTCAATATCTTTTTAATTTCAAGAACATTTAAAAACAAACTAAAACTCGAATCATTCCATACAACTCCAATTTCTTCTTTATTCACTAAATTTGTATGTTTATCATCATCTTCAATTAAACCAAGATACAATTTAAACAATGTTGTTTTACCCGAACCATTGCGCCCAATCAAAGCCGTAATTGTTCCTGGCTTTAATTCAAGTTTACAATCCAATTTAAAATTGTCATATGTCTTTAAAAATCGCATATTATTATTCCTCCATCAAGATATTAAATAAATCTCTAATTTCATCCTTTGACAAATCATAAGATTTTGCCTTATCAAGTACCTTCTCAAATTCCTTTTGAATTTCAACTACACGCTGCTCATGCACTAAACCAGGATTTATCCCCAACACAAACGAACCCTTACCTTGAACTGTTCTACAAAAGCCATCCGCTTCTAAAATGTCATACGCCTTTTTGACAGTTAATGCCGATATTTTCAATTCTTTCGACAAGCTACGAACACTCGGTAAAACACCTCCTTCTTTTAACTTACCATCCACAATATTTTGTTTCACTTGATTCACAATCTGTTCATAAATAGGAATCATTGAACTATTATTAATTATAATCATTGTATCACTTCCTATATAACACTATATAACAGTATAAACTGTTTGTAAATAAAAAAATTAGGATAAAACTATCCTAATTCAAATGTCGTCGTTAAACTATAACGTGCATATAGAAACTAAGCCGTGCATTTAGCAAATTCTGCCCGCAGGTCGATGTTAA
>NZ_CAKVMR010000067.1 GCF_934772795.1 uncultured Holdemanella sp. | reverse complement strand
ACACTATTAAAGTACATAAAAAAATAAATAATCTTAAATCACGAAAATTCGAAGATTATTTCATGCGTAATCACTATGGATTATAAAAAAATTTGCATCTTTGCAAAAATTATGGTATATTACATATGACGAAGGTGACCAGGGGTCACAAACTGGCGAATCACTAATGCAACCAATCATTAGGGTTTGCCTTTTATTTTATCTAAATTAGACAAAGAAAACCCTTTAAACTTTAAAGGCTTATTTATCCCTATCAAATTTTAAATATGAAAAAAAGTTATGACAGTTAAATCGGCCACAACTTTTTATATTTTACGATAATATGCTTTTGTACATAACGTTAAGAATACGTATAATTTTTGCGTTAGATGGATTTATTTTAGCTTGGATTTCATCAGGTTTTATATCAACAATAGGGGATATTTTAAATAAAATTTCTAGTGTAGTAAACAATTGAGATTGTTCAATTTTTTTTGTTTTAATCTCAGACATTAAAAAGGGGAGAACTGGTTCATAATGATTTACAATATTTCTTAATTTTCTGATTTGCTCAATCTGTCCAGCAAAAGCAACGACGTTTTTTGAACTTACTTTAGTTGTATCTATATTCATTATTTTCGATATTATCTTTTTTTGAAGTTCATCAGGAAGCATCAAAAATAGCGTTTGTAATTCTCCCATAGTCAAAGCATTAGGAATAATCCATAAAGGAACTATTTGTTGTTTTTTATAACAATGTCGAATTAATTTATTCGAACATTCTTCATAATCTTCTAATACACTTCCATCTACGCTAGAATTTGTTGCAATTTGATAAATATGAATCAAAACATCAGTTTTTCTTTTAATATTGTAATTATCAATTATTTTCTTAATATTTCCCTTTTCTGTTACATATAAATAATTAAAATTTGAACAAAACTGTGGAGGAAGCTCGGTCTGTTTTGTTATAAACGATTGTATTTCACTCACATAAGAAATACAATGAATATCTTTTTCTTCATTATCTATATATAATTTACAGATTTCTGAAAACAGAACATTTTTTAACTTTCTCTCGAAATAGCCGATTGCCTCATAAAGCTTTTTTGCAAATTTATCATCTATGTTTATTAGATTTATCAATTCTTTAAAATTTGCTTCTTTTTTATAAACCAACTTTCCTTTATTATTTCTCCCCGTTGAAAAATATTCTTTGTATGGATTAATCAAAGAAATGTAATTTCGCTCTTCAAAATAATGTCTGTCTTCATCATCAACGATAATTTTTTTACTCTCTTTTAAATATTCTATTTGTTCATCAATAGTCTTATATGTTTTATAATTTGTACCTGTTTCACTCATTTAATTCACACTTTCTTATATTGTAACCGTTTCTATTTTACCATGAAAGTGGTTATATTACTAAACGTAATAAATGCTATTTTAAGCCTATAAGTTCTAATATTCCTTCTTTTAATTTCGGATGTTTTAATAACTTCTTTTTAAGTTCTTTACTTGAAATGGCTGTTGGAGAAAATGGTTTAATGCCTAATATTTTTGCCAGTTTTCTTCTTTTGTATTCTGGTATATGCATCACAAAATATCGTTTATCAAAGTTTTGAACACCATCCTCTTCATTGAATTTTAAATAAGGATTATTCGATTTAACTCTAGAAGCCACGGTTGTTTCGATTAGCTTTTTCGTATACTTTGCAGTCTGTTTTCGAACTGCATTTTCTTTTTGTTTGATATTTTTGATACGCACAGGAATGTTTAAGTTCAACAACTCTTTTAAAATGCTTTCAACTTCATCTAGTGAGGATGGAGTATGGCCATTATCGATTTTATAATTGTGTACATATGAAATGAATGAACACCAGTTATCTAAGAATTTAGTAGAGACGCCTCGTTCAATATTATCAATATAACGCCTTAATTCAGAATGGAAGCCATTTACACCATTAATGGTTAAATGTTTTTCTTTCTTCAATTCATTCATCTGCTTATAGGTCAGAATTCCAGCTCCTTCAACGTAATCCAATAAATCATTTTCATACGCTCTAATTAGAGCTTTTTCGTTTTTACATTTAGCTTTGTTCTTATGGTACTGACTATGAATCACATAATGAGGTAAAGACTCCATACTTGTATACTGCGTATAAATTGGATTCATATCTGTACAGATAAATGTAACATTTTTTAAATAAGGATGAATATTAAGGTAAATATCATCTAATTCAATATGGCCCATACATACATGCTTTGCGATAGCATGACCGACTTCATCGACAGCACACAATACTGTTCCAAATTCATTACCCATGGTTCCATATTTTGACGGTTCACTTCTCCTTCGGCCTTTTCTTCTTTTTCCACTTTTCAAAACATCCGTTGGATTATCAATTCCTTTCTGTGTTTCATGAAAAAACATTTCATCCATTTGAATCACGCCGTGAAGTTCTGGCTTTGGAACATAAACAAAAAGTTATCTCAACTTCTGAACCATCATTAAAACTGTCGGTCTTGTTATTTCGACTACGTAATGTTCATTGATTAAAGTGTTCATAATCAAATCTACAGAAGAAAAATGTAACATTTCATACAAAACTTTAGTCCATACATTCCATGACCATGGAGACTTTTCCAATATAGTATTTGTAAATTTTGTAAATTTTTTGCAACATGATTTGCATTGATATCGCTGCAAACCATGTTGTGTTTTTCCTTTTTTAATAATATTTGTACTCTGACAATATGGACAGGATACAGTTACCGTATCCAAATGTTTCTCTATATCGTGAGCATAGGTGATTACTAGAGATTTTGGAACAGATTTATTTTTGGATTTAGCATACTGATTGATTAATTTTTCTGCTTCAGATGGAGCCAGTTTGTTGAGCTCATCTAAAAGATTTTTTCTTTTATGAGACATGATTTTGACCTAAATTTTAGCTTTCTTCCTTCTCCCATTTTATCACTTTTACAAGTATAAGAAAAAAGCGTAAATAAAGCATATTTACACCTTTTGTTAAATATAGGTCCTAATTCTTTTACTAGAACCATCAAAAGCGATTTCTCTTTTTATTTACATCGAACTGTCACTCTATTTTTCGCATCCAAAGTACACGTAAATAAAGTCAAAGGATAAGAAGATGAAGTCATTTCTTCTACACTTTCTGGACTTAAAGTTTCAATCACAGCCACATGATACACAAATTGATTTCCCAGTGCATCCGTAAATACAACCTTAATACCCGGATTTAAACTATGAATTCTTCCAAAATGAAACCAAGAATTATGTGCCGCAATCACCATATTTCCCTTATATACACTACCCGAATATCGACAAGGCGCTAGCTTCATCAAATCATATGTAAACTCACTCGTAACAGGAAGCTTAATATCCAAAGAAGGAATCTCAATCGTTCCAATACAAGATAAATCATCTAGTTCTACTTCAGGCATATCCATATCTGGATCTATTAATACATCTGGATCCAAATCATTCTTCAAATTATATGCAGCCAATATCTTTTCTTCACTCTTTTTAGCCCGAAATGTATCATACACATTAAATAAAGCTAATCCTAAGCCGAGTACAACACAAATACACCCAATATATTTTAGAACTTGCTTAGGCATATACATCCCAGTCCCACAAACAATAATACAGGTACAGGCCACCATAATTGTCCTGTCAAAGGAAGATTTGATTCAGGCTTTGCAGAATCAACAACCTTATTCAAACTATTCTTTAACACAATATGATCCCCTTCTCGATATGAACTTACACTATATCCAGAAGGAACACTTGTCTCAACACAACTCCACCTCATATCACCCGACAAATCATTCCAAGCATAGGTCCAATGATTTTCTTCACTTAATACCTGATGATCTACAACCTTACCATCCCCAAGTAAATCTACACCAATAGAACTTGGACGATTCTTCTTGTCATCATCCTTCCATACTTTTTGAACACGCAAAGAAGTCGTTTCAACTCTAGGCTCATACTTTAATTCAACATCACAATCTTTATCCACATAAACAACAGAAACCGACATTGTATACTTGGCATTATCTAAAGCCTTCACCAAATAAACACCTTTAGTTAAATGAGAAAATAAAGCCTTGCCATCTAAATCTGACTTCACTTCATCATCCCATTCAATATTGTCACGATCAATATAATCACCAAGAATATTCCAATCCTGTGAAACCGAATAGGATTTAAAAGCACCCACCAAATTATAATCTGCATCCGCCACACGATATAATCGAACATCTATATTTGAAGCTGGACAAGTCACTGTTAAACTCGAAAAATCACTTGCGAAAACAGGAGTACATACAAGAACAAAAAGAAATATACACAATACACTACGAATTATTTTTTTCACGCCCTCTTAACCTCCATATCTTCGAAACAACAAAACCAACCAACAAGAATACAACACCAACACAAGAAGCCACTACTAAAGTATCCACACGAGCTGCATCTGAAGTAATACTTGATTCATCATACAAACTATCCACCACACGATGACCACGAACCATCAACCGCTGTGTATTAATACCATACGGCGTACACGTAAGTAACGTACAAAGATCTTTACCCTCTTCAATCTCTAAAGGCCCATAATCCTCAGGCTCTACAACCGAAATCTTATCCACCTCATACGCCAAAACCTTGCCATACACATGCAGATAAAATAAATCCCCCTTTTCAAGACGATCAATATCCGTAAACAAACGAGCACTCGGAAGCCCCCTATGACCAGAAATAACACAATGCGTACTACTACCACCAACAGGAAGCGAAGAACCCTCTAAATGACCAACACCCACCTGTAATACCGAATCATCCACACTATGATAAATAGCTAACTTACAACGAATCTCAGGTATCGTAATATATCCCATCATACCCGTACCATCCGCATTTAATAGACTTTTATACACAGATAGATCTGAATCACTAGGAGTAAAACGCCCACTATTCGAAACCAACAATGAATTATAAGAAATAGCCAAATCTATTGCAGCCTGCTTATCCTGATCATCCATCTTTTCTATCTTCTCAGAATAATTCGCCACAACAGCCGTTTGATGTTTAGAATTCCAATAATTACTCACCGTTGGATACAACAATAAGGAAAGGCCCGTAATAAAAACAAGTATCGCAATTATAGTTGAAATATGCTTCTTCATCTTACAACCCTCTCCCTATCATCTAATCAATTACTATTTATTCTTAACTCTTCTCTTTGTAGCCAATACAACACCAGAACCCAATACTAATGCTCCACCAATCAAGTAGATCATTGTAGTACCAGCACCACCAGTAGAAGGTAGTACTGTTCCTGTTTTGTTTTCTACATCGACTCTATTAACTTCATCATAAGCATCTCCGTTTTTAACTTTAACTTTGCCATCTTGAGTGATTTGAACTTCCACGGCATTAGCTAATAAGTTATATCCTTTTGGAGCTTCAATCTCTTTTAGATAATATGTACCAGCTTCTAAACCTTCAATATCGATACGGCCTGTTGTTTCAAGCGATGTTAAAACAGTTTTTCCATTTTTACTATCATAACGATATTTATTATTATTCAAGCTAAACTTAAGCGCAGTGGACTCATCATTACAATTTGAATCTGTATACAGTTTAAATTTAGCACCTGCAAGTGGCTTACTTACATCACCTGTATATTTTAAAACAGGAATACCAAATGTATAGGTTGTTGTAGTAGAAGGAGCACTTTCGCTACTTACACCGTATTTTAGATACGTTTTGTTAGTATTACCTGCTCCACCAACAACTGCTGCATCAGTTAAAATTGCTTTGTAACTAATCGCTATATGATAATCTACTGTTTCGTGTGTTTTTAAATAACTATCCAAAATCGTTACTGTAAAACTATGATCATCATATGTGATCGTATAATGAGAATCCTTTGTTAAATTATTATTAAACGCTTTGCCTGATTCATCAGTACCAGATGCAACCGCCATTATTGGCGAATCCGTGAGATCATTAATTTTTGAGATCAATTTTAATCCAGTTGAAAGTGTATCATGCAATACATATCCTTGTGCGCCTTTTTTTACATCGATGATTGTCTGGAATGTAACTGTATCTCCAATGTTTACAGAGTTAGACTTATAATCAGTAGCAAGAACACCACCATCTGTAATAGTTTTTTTGACTGATGGTACACCATTCTTTTCTTGAATTGTTGCAGTAGGATTTGTAGTATCTAAAAGACAAAGTGCTCCCACACTAGAATCCACCAAGTAATAACCTAAATCTAAATTTTTAAAAGTTACTGTGTTATTAGAAGCTTTTGCTGTACCCTTGTTACCAATACCATTTGTAGTTGCATAAGCTAAAGCCTTTTGTGCAAATTCAGCCTGATCAGCTCCTTTTACCCAATTTGCATAACCATTTTCATCGACAGTAATATAATTCTTTGCTTCTGTAGTTTCAAAAAAGTTTTTCCATTCAGTTGATGGTCTATAAGAATAATGATTGTTTGGCTCATCATAACTTTCTAAATCTAAAAGTTTATAAATAGTATAAGTTTGTCCATCAATTGCTTTATCGATTGTAATTTCTCCTTTTTCTGTTGTTGCTGTAGTTCCTTCATCAGCCTTTACGTTACAACTCATTGATACTACCATCATGAACGCAAACATAATGGCAGCAATTTTCTTAATTAGTTTCATTGCTTTCTCCTATTCTTTGATTTGTCATTTAAATCATTCTTTTTATTTATATTTGTCAGAACTATCAAGCTTGCTAAAACCAACATCGCACCTGATATTCTGTAAAGCAGGGATCCATACCCACCTGTGGAAGGTAGTATTTTAGTACGGCTTCTATTTGTAACAGTCACCGTTTGCCCGTTTGTTGCAGCATTTGTAGATTCACCTTCCCCTTTATAATCTACTGTATACTGCAATTTATTTATTGTTACTTCTTTTGAAGGATCAGTAATCGGATTACCTTTATCATCTAGTTCATAAACGTAATAATTTTTATTTATATCTAGATTCACAAATTTGGCTTCTTTTTCTTCTTGATCAGAAGGACCAAATTCTATAGAAACAATATCTACTGGATTCTTTAAATCTGAATTATCATACAAACCAAATCTATAAGTTCCACTCACCGGTTTTTTTGAATTTCCTGCTGCATCGTTAATAAAATTCTTTTTAATAACAATACCCTTCTTTTGGTTTGTTAAATCAAACTTAAAATCCGATGTACTATTACACTTTATAATGTCATCTCTTTTCAAACATTGATTTACATAGTCTGAATATATACCATTTTCTTTTTTGATACACATAATATAACGTACAGTATCATCCTTTATGTAACCATTAGGGGCACTTTCTTCTGACACTTTATATATTGTGTTATAGTCCAATACCCATTGTGCACTAGATCCAAAGGTGATTTCACCTTGTTCATTTGTGGTCGCTGACCAAGTTTTGTCTGTTTGAGCTTCAACAATTTCGTCATTTTTTAGTTCACATTCCGCAACTTTAAAAACTGCTCCTTGCAATCGCAAGCTAATATTGCTTGCATCTCGTTTTATTATTTTTAATTGAGGGTTATTTGAACTTTGTGTGCTACCGCCTGCGTCATAAGTAAAGTTTTCAATTTTTACAGTCTCACCTCTCGAAGAACTATATCCCTTCCAATAAGCTGTATTTGTAACACTGACTTTTTCTCCAGGCGCAGCATTTACCGTTGCCGTATATGTAATCTTCAGTTTCTTATCCTTTGGAATCTCTATTTCTAATTTATTATTTTCATAGGATACACGTGCATCATCTACTTGTTGACCTTGAGTATCTTCTACTTTAATTGTATCCAAATCTAAAATTAAATTACTTCCTAATTCATCAACTAGTTTTAGTTTATTATCTACACCATTTGACGGTAAATCTTGATTTAATGAATTTGTTTCAATTGTATAATTAATTTTTTGTCCATTTTGTACCTGGCTCTTCGTTATATTCTTCATTGACAGAGTTACATTAGAATGAGCACTATCTATATTCTCTGTACCTTCTGCATTTTGAAGAATAACATTATTTGTGAATTTCACCTCTTCTGATCCAAGCAATACTTTCGGGTCCGTTACTTTACAGACAACCTGAACATCTACTGAATATTTATCAGTAACCTTTCCTGCATAAAAATCACCTAATTCAATTAAAGCTTGATTTCCCTTTACGTAATAATTTGTTGTCCTAGACTCATTGTCATCATCATTTGCAGTAATACTTTTTTTAGTCCATCCTTCACCAAGATTCTCTATGATCTTCGATTGTATTGATCCTTTATTCTTCTGTTCTTCACCAATCCATTTGATACGTATATATGCCAACTGCATACCATCTGGAATTTGTTCTAATACACGATAACTTCCAGATAAGTGTCCTGAATAATTTACTTTGAAGGCCCATGACGCATATAAACCAGCACCCGTTTCTTTTAATTTGTCTTTTACTATTCTAGTTTCTGGTCCCCCAACCGTATTCTTATCCGTACCATCCTTATTACTTTTAATGTTTTGACCATCATAAGTAAATGTTTGGCCTAATTCTTTTAAAATGTTTTCACCACCACAAAGATCCTTTGTAGCATTACCTCTTTCAATAAAATTTACTCCATCATCACTAGTTTTTATACTATTTTTAAAAACATAGGTTTCACGATATTTAGTTGGTAAACTTTCCGGTTCACTCGTAACCACAAAATAAAGATTATTATCATTTCCTAAAGTTATATTTTTAGTTGATTTCAGTGTTAGTTCACTGTATCTATCTTCACCAGAAAAATCCTTACTACTTCCCATACTTTGTTCAAATAAGTTTTTATCTAATTCTTTTAATGTATTATTATTCAACAAATTCGTTAAATCATTACTATTGATTTCATCCGGAATCACACCTTGATAAACTCCAACTAAAGAATCAGAATGTAGATATGAAGTTTTCAAATCTTTATCTGTAGATATACAATCTTGAAATACAGTTCCTTTTGGTATAGATGTACCCTTCACTTCAATCAACCAATATAA
The DNA here is from genome assembly GCF_934772795.1 of uncultured Holdemanella sp. GTDB lineage: Bacteria > Bacillota_I > Bacilli_A > Erysipelotrichales > Erysipelotrichaceae > Holdemanella. The sequence continues at coordinate 2,425 of NZ_CAKVMR010000067.1, read as the reverse complement.
CTTACCATTAGTCCAAGACGTTGCATCCTTTTCTGCCCTAACATAATCCCAAGCTTTTTTATGTACATTCATACTATAATTACCAGAAACAATTACTTCTTCAGAATTCGATACAATATCCGATATATCAATATCTTTTCCATTTCGATTTACTTTTCCACTTAATGTAAATGTATTCTTCAAATTCAATTCCGTAAAAGAAGCTGTTTTTGATTGAGCTACATAATATGTAAATCTATACGCATTATTTCCATTATTTCCATTCTTCCAACCCATATCAGAAGGCATTAGGCTAAACTCATGTAAGGAATCAATTTTAACCCATTTTGTTTCCTCTGTTTGATAAGTATTTTTCTCAGAATCATATTGCAAGCTTTCAACCTTGACATACCCCACATACACCATTTTATCTGTATTTAGACTATCCTTCATTTGAACACTTGTTACATCAAACTCATTTTTAGTTTTGTTCACATCAACTGTATACTCATAACTACCTTTAGGCACGACAAAAGAATTATCTGTTGATAAATCTTGTTTAATGTGACCATTCTCAATCAAATATTTTCCTTCTCCATTAGAAATCGTTATTGTTTTTTCATCATTTGTTTTTTCACCGACACGCTTTTCACTCCATGAATATTCATTTAAAATCTGTTCATTGTAAACACGATCAACCGCATCATTAAAATTCTTACCTGCATTTGAAGCAGAAAACAAATAACGATTTTTTACATCTAATGTCCCAGATTTAATAGCCGCAAAAGCCTCTGGTTTTACAGTTAAAGTGTATGTCACATATAAAGAATCTCCAGGATTTATTGTAATCGGCTTATCCGTTTTGCCAGTTAATTTAAATCTTGTTGGATTTCCATCTGAATCTGTCCAATTTGTTTTATACTCACCCTGATTCAATGACCACCCAACCTGAATATCTTTAATTTCTTCAAAATCCTGTTTTCCATCATCTTTCTTGTAAAACTTTACTGAATCTTTATTATATGAAATATATTCTAACGCTCTACTGTCTGTTTTAATATTATCTCCCGCATAATTCAAATCATCAAAAAGCTCGAAATTCTTAAGTGAATAATTACTTCCATCTTTATGTAATCCAAACTCTAGTTTGTAAGGAATCAAATAATTACCATTCGCATCTTTTTTTATATCTCCATCTACACTTTTTTTCATCAAATCACTGTACTTAATTTGTGGAACAAAATCCGCCTTGCTATTATCCCTATCATAAACAATATTTTGATTCGTTTTAGAATAAACATGAGCTTCGTTCGTAATTGTATTTCCGTTTAAAGCTTTATTATCTGCCAACTTTACATAATATGTAAGGACACGCTTTTCATTAGGATCCATATCACCAATATTCCAAACTAAACTTCCAGGGTTTAGTGCTTCAGCAGCATTTGTATCAGGTATTGGATTTGTCTCGTCACTCGTCTCAACGCCCAAATATACTTTTCCATGTTCAGAGCTAGTATTATTTACAATCGTCTCAAAAGGATTCGGTTTATCCGCATTACCATTAAGTATAGTTACAGTTTTATCAATTCCAATATATGACACTAAATCTTTACGTTGAGTAAATCTATCGACAACAATTATATTTTTAGCACCATTTGAACCTGCAGTAACTGTAATGGAGTATTTAATATAATCATTATTTTTATCTACTTCATCTTTACTACAAATCTTATTTACACTTATATCGCCAAATCGTTCTAAAAAATCCATTCCATAATTCAGCTTAATACCATTTATGTTAGTATCTAATTGACCATTAGAATCTAAGCTACTTAAATCAATCTTTCCTTCCACATAAAATTCACCAGAAAACGTACTTGTTTCCGCTTCAGATCCATTTAATAATTTTTGTAGGTATTCTTGATAATAAGTGACAACAACTTTACCATTAGAGGCATTGATTTCACCAATTTTTTCATTTGTGTCTTTATCCATCATTGGAGTAGTTATATCAACAAAACTTAAAAAGACTGGAAGATTATAAGTAAATTTACAATTACATTTTTCCAAAAATTCTTTTGTATGAATTTTCTGGAATTTAACTAAAATCTTTAAACTCGTATTATTCGGACTTTCTCCATTTGAGATTTCCGTCCATTGATTATTATTCTTTACATATAGAATGGTAGACTCAATATTATCTGGATGTTCATTTAAAACAAAATCTACATTTGTCTTGGACTCTTCTTGTCCATCTATAGTTTGTTCAGCATCTTTTAATTCTGATTCTGTAACTGTTTCTACTTCATCACTAGGTTCTGTTGTCTCTGTTTGTGTATTCTCTTCTTCTACAGGCTGTTCTTCTTCCCTTTCGTAACAATCTTCAGTATGTTGATGTTCTTCTTTACCACACACTAATTCATCATCTTGAAAACACTCTTCAGTA
>NZ_CAKVMR010000066.1 GCF_934772795.1 uncultured Holdemanella sp. | reverse complement strand
TTACCAGAAGCATCTAGTTTTCGTATGTATTCAATATTGTCGAAAAAGATGTTCTTGATGGGATGAATAAAATTGAAGTTTCGAACATCACAATCTAATAGTGATAGAGTTTCAACTGGAATGTTAGAATGATAAGTGGTGTCCATAATTGAAGTATAGAATTAAATAGAGATGTAAACAAGACTAGGTAAATGATGCGGAATTGAATGTGTCCAATGTGAATTTAATGTGAACATGTGAGAATATCAATAAATATCACATATTCACATTGGTGATATATTAATAAAAATAAAATAATTTAGAAAGTCTCAAATCTATCTGTTAAACCTGTTTTGAATATAGTATAATAGAGTCGGATAGAACAGGAGGACTTGTCTTATGAAGGTGTTTTCAATGTCGCAAAGAATCTATTATAAAGATCTGGAACCTGAAGCTAAATCCATCATTAAAAAGGATCTTGAACTGTATAACTGCATGCTTCATAAGGCATTCAAGATCTGTTTTGATCGTGCCTATAAGGATGTTACTTATTCAGATACGGATCAAAGAATGATCAAATCCTTCTATGGTACAAGTGATTATTTTCCTTTGTCTGCCATTAATGAGGCCAAGGCTTTGGTGAAAAGCCTTAAATGTCTTGAAAAAGAAAATCAAGATATGATCAAGACTCGTCTTAAAAAGATAAACAAGAAAATAAAAAAGAATGAGAAACAATTGAAGAAGGCTTTAAAGGAAAAAGAGAAACTGATCAACAGATCCAAGAAAAAGAAATATACAGAAGAAGACTATCTGTATGAAGTGCAGGTATTAGATCCAAACATTAAAAGATTGAAGAGTATCATTCGCAATCTAAAATTCAGAAGAAATCGGAATGAGTTCAAGCTTAAAAGAAAGATGCCTTCTGTATGTTTTGGTGGTAAAAAGAATCTAAGAAATGGTTACTTAGATACCTATCGTTTTAAAAGAGCAAGAAGAATGTTGATTCCAGGAAGAAGACAAGGTAAGTATTCAAATAACCTGTTCAAATTAAAAGTGGATAATGATATGTTGACCTATCGAAGTACGCAGAAGGATATTGTATTCAAGGTGCAGTTTCATAAGTACAAGGATGAACTGTATGCCAGAGTCAATGAAAAACACAACTCACCTAATAAGGCTGTAGCCTATGAATTGATGGATTATGGTGAATACTTTATTGTGAAAGCTATATTTGAAAAACATATGAATCTTCCAAAGACAGATGCATTGTATGGAGCAGTAGGAATCGATATCAATGTGGACCATATAGCACTTTGTGAAACCAATATGGATGGAAATATCGTATTGATCAAGAAGTATCCAATCCATAAAGAGAATACGAAGAATAAACGAAATGAAGAACTGTATCAGCTGGCCATTGAAATCATGGAATATTGTAAATCCAAGAAGAAGAGTCTAGTAGTTGAAGACTTGAATTTCAAGCAGTTGAAGACAAGAATGCTTTATCGACCTAAAAAACAAAATAAAACATTATCGAGTTTTGCGTATAAAAAGATATTAGAAAAACTAGAAAGAAAATGTTTGATGAATGAAGTGGATGTAATCAAAGTAGATCCAAAGAATACGAGTAAGATTGGAAAAGAAAAGTATACAAAAATCAAAGGATTGAGTGTACATTATTGTGCAGCCTATGTCATTAATCGAAGAGGCATGGGATTTGTAGATTAAATGAGATAAATAATCAGAACCAGAAGTTTATGATATCTTACTGGATGATAGGTACATAGATCATGGATGAAATTCTGAAGTATTTATAAACAAAGCATACAATAAAAACTCCATCGCAAAAGACTGAATGTATCGGGATACCGAATGATTCAGAAAGATGGAGTGGCTATTGAAATGTTACCGGACGACTGGAAACGAACCGGGCACGTTATTTAGACGTGTGACTTTCATTTGAAAGTCTTTTCTTGTATAATAACTTTAGAAAGGTGGGGGAAGCACTATGAAACTTATCCTAGCAATTTTATCAAATGACGATAGTCCAGTGGCAAGTAATGCACTAAATAAGAATGGTTTTTCTGTTACTAAATTAGCAACGACTGGTGGATTCCTTCGCGCAGGCAATACAACGTTGATCATTGGTTGTGAAGACGAAAAAGTAGAAGCAGCTATAGATATCATCAAGGAATATTCAAGTAAGCGAACGGAAATCGTACCTAGTACAGCTAGTTATGACATTGGCCGTTATGCAAGTTTTCCTGTGGAAGTTACTGTTGGTGGAGCCACAATTTTCGTGCTAGATGTAGCACAATTCTTAAAAGTTTAATAAGCGAAGGGTGGAAAGTCTGTTTCTACCCTTTTTCTGTTAAAAAAATTTGTGAATAAAGACCCATTAGGGGCTTTTTTCTGTTATGATTGAATGGTAAAGAAAAAGGAGATTAAAACGCAATGAAAATACTAGTTATCGGTAAGGGCGGACGTGAACACGCACTTGCGTATGCATGTAAACGTTCAGCTTTATGTGATGAGTTGATTTGTGCTCCAGGCAATCCTGGAATGGCAAAAATTGGAGAATGTGTCGATGTGAAAGACAATGATGTAGAAGGTCTTGTCGCTTTGGCAAAAGAAAGAAATGTTGATTTAACCATCGTAGGTCCTGAGGCAACTTTAGCTCTAGGTGTTGTAGATGCGTTTAAAAAAGAAGGGTTAAAGATTTTTGGACCCGATAAAAAGGCGACTCAAGTTGAATCCAGTAAAGATTTTGCCAAGAAGATTATGGCAAAATACAATATTCCAACAGCTGCTTATAAAACATTCTATGATTTAGATTCAGCATGGACTTATGTACAAGAACAAGGGGCTCCAATCGTTATCAAGGAAGATGGTTTAAAAGCCGGAAAAGGTGTTACGGTAGCTTCTACCTTGGAACAGGCTAAAGAAGCCTTGGACATTGCCTTTGCGATTGAAAATAATTCGGTTGTGATTGAAGAATGTTTATTTGGATTTGAATTTTCTTTGATCTGTCTAGTACACAATGAAACAGTTATCCCTTTAGAAGTAGCTCAAGATCACAAGTGTGTATTTGATGGAGATAAAGGCCCAAATACAGGTGGTATGGGATCTTATAGTCCAGTTAAAAAGATTACTCCTGAAATTATTGATGAAGCTATGAATGAAATTATGAAACCAATGGCAAGTGCTATGGTTAAAGAAGGTGTTCCATTCACTGGCTTCTTATATGGTGGATTGATGTTGACAGAAAAAGGCATCAAAACCATTGAATTCAATGCGCGTTTTGGAGATCCAGAAGCCGAAGTTATTTTACCTCGATTAGAAAGTGATTTTGTACAAGCTATTTTAGATTTAATGGATAATAAACCAGTTGAATTAAAATGGACAGATAAAGTCAGTCATGGTGTTGTTTTAGCAAGTACAAACTATCCTGCAAGCTCTACAAAAGGATCTTTGATTACAGGTGTTGATGATGTGGATGGATTAGTTTTCCACATGGGAACAAAAATGACAGATGAAGGATTAGTCACAGATGGTGGACGTGTATTAATGGTCGTTACTTTAGAAGATGATTTACAGACAGCATTTGATCATACATATGCAGAATTAGAAAAGATTCACTGCAAAGATTTATTTCATAGAAATGATATTGGAAAGAAGGATATGTAAAATGGCTAAAACAGATTTAGAAATTGCACAAGAATGTGTCATGGAACCGATTGAAAAGGTTGCCGCAAAAATTGGAATTCCTGCTGATAGCTTGGAACATTATGGAAAATATAAAGCTAAATTGTCTTTTGACTATTTAAAATCTATTGAAAATAATCCTCATGGAAAATTAGTATTAGTTACAGCTATTAATCCTACTAAAGCTGGAGAAGGAAAGAGTACTACAACGGTTGGTTTAGGAGATGCCTTAAATCGTTTAGGTAAGAAAACAATGATGGCTTTACGTGAACCAAGTTTAGGTCCAGTATTTGGATTAAAAGGTGGAGCTACTGGTGGTGGCTATGCCCAAGTTGTACCAATGGAAGATATCAACCTTCACTTTACAGGAGATATGCATGCGATTACGACAGCTAATAACTTGGTAAGTGCATGTTTAGATAATGTGATTCATCAGGGAAATGAATTGAATATTGATCCTGAAAAAGTAACTTTCAAACGTTGTTTAGATATGAATGATCGTACTTTGCGTAATATCACAATTGGTTGTGGTGCAAAAGCCAATGGTGTAGAACGTAAAGATGGATTTAATATTACAGTTGCGAGTGAAATCATGGCCGCTTTATGTTTAGCGGATGATTTAATGGATCTTAAAGAAAGATTTGGAAAAATGCTTGTGGCATATACTTATGATGACAAGCCAGTCTATGTACATGATCTAGGTATTGAAGGTGCTTTGGCTATGGTTATGAAAGATGCTGTATTGCCTAACGTTGTTCAAACACTTGAACACAATCCAGTATTGATTCATGGTGGTCCATTTGCGAATATTGCGCATGGATGTAACTCTGTCATTGCCACAAAGGCATGTCTAGAACTTGCAGATTATACAGTAACAGAAGCTGGATTTGGTGCGGATTTAGGAGCTGAAAAATTCTTGGATATCAAGTGTCGATTGGCTAATCTTCAACCAAATGCGGTTGTGATTGTTGCAACAATTCGTGCTTTAAAACAACATGGTGGAATTGCCCTAGAAGATTTAAAAGAAGAAAATGTAGAAGCTATGCTTGCAGGATGTGAAAACTTGGCTAAACATATTGATACAGTGCAACAATTTGGCTTACCATACATTGTTGCGATCAATGAATTTGCGACAGATACACCAGCTGAAGTAGCCGCATTAGAAAAATGGTGTGAAGACAATAACCACCCAATGTCATTATCTCAAGTATGGGCAAAAGGTGGAGAAGGCGCTATTGATTTAGCGAACAAAGTAGTTGCGTTATGTGATCAAGAAAATAACTATGCTCCTTTATATGATTTAGATAAGTCAATTGAAGAAAAAGTAGAAACTATTGCCAAGAAAGTATATGGTGCAGATGGCGTTGACTTTACAGAAGAAGCACAAGCACAAATTGCGAAGTTCAATGAATTAGGATGGGATAAATTACCAATCTGTATGGCTAAAACACAAATGTCATTATCAGACGATGGTAAGGTAATGGGTCGTCCTACAGGATTTAGAATTACAGTTCGTGAATTACGCCCAAGCTTAGGTGCAGGCTTCATTGTTGCATTAACAGGTAAAGTATTAACAATGCCAGGACTTCCAAAACATCCAAGTGCATTAGACATGGATGTGGATGAAAATGGTAAGATCGTAGGATTATTCTAATGTCAAAGGCTGGATGAAATTCCAGTCTTTTATTTTCTTTTGAAAAAGAATAAAATATACAAAAAAAGGAGAATTCCTATGACAGAATTTTATGAACAAGTAAAAGAGAGATTGATGCGCTACGCAAGAATCAATACAGAATCCGATCCACATAGTACAAGTGTTCCTACTACATTTTGTCAGCATGATTTAGCTAGTGTTATTTATGAGGAGCTTCAAGAAATTGGTGCTACCAATGTATATTATGATAAAGATACATGTGTAGTATATGGATCACTAGAAGCCAATGTAAAGACGGGTAGAGCCATTGGTTTTGTGACACATATGGATACAGCTCCCGATGCGAGTGGTAAAGATGTAAAGCCTTGGGTGTTAGAAAATTATGATGGAAATGATATTGTTTTAAATGCAGAAAAAAACATTATTATGTCACCATCTGTATTTCCCAATCTGAAACAATATATTGGACAGGATTTGATTTTAACGGATGGTACAACACTACTTGGAGGCGATGACAAGGCAAGTATTGCGGCTGTTATGACTTTATTGGAGTATTTAGTGAAACATCCAGAAATCAAACATAATTTTATATCTGTAGCTTTTACGCCAGATGAAGAAGTGAGTGGACTAGCTAAAGATTTAGATTTAGAACGCTTTAAATCACCCATCGCATATACACTAGATGGAGATCATTTGGGCTATTATATGGACGAAACATTTAATGCGAGTCTTTCAACGATTGAAATTCACGGTATTTCAGTACATACAGCTACCGCAAAGGGCATTATGAAAAATGCGGTGGATATTGGAAATGAATTCTTAAATAAATTACCGGCATTAGAAAAACCACAATATACTCAAGGAAGAGAAGGATTTTATCATGTGGTTAGTTTTCATGGGGATTGTGAATATGCCAAGATTGAAATCAATGTTCGTGATCATGACAGTTTACAGTTTGATATTCGAAATAACACACTAAAAATGATTGTGGACATGTTGAATAAAGAATATGGCGAAGGTACTGTGAATATTACACAAAGAATTCAATATCGCAATTTAAAAGAAGTGATTGATCAAGTACCTTTTATGATTCCTTATTTGAAACAAGCCATTGAAAGTGTGGGTCTTGTTCCTCAAACAGAACCATTTAGAGGAGGAACCGATGGTTCTGCCCTATCTCATAGAGGGCTTCCTTGTCCTAACTTATCAGCAGGATATGAGAATGCGCATGGACGTTTTGAATATGTTCCCATTCAGTCGATGGAAAAGAATGTGGAAATCTTATTGAACTTAATTGATATATATGCGAAATGTGACTGTTAAAAAGGTCACATTTTTTGTTGCGTACTGTTTGAATTTTTAGTATAATACACTCAGTCGCAGAGATGGTGAAATGGCAGACACGCTGTCTTCAGGCGGCAGTGCGAGAGATCGCGTGAGGGTTCAAATCCCTTTCTCTGCACCACATAAATTATGCCGACTTAGCTCAATTGGTAGAGCAACTGACTTGTAATCAGTAGGTTGTGGGTTCAATTCCTATAGTCGGCACCACTTCAACAATATACAGCCTTGATGGCTGTTTTTTATTTTTCTTCTTGTTGTATAATGAATATAAAGAAACATGCATATCAAGGAGAAAAAATAATATGAAAGAAGTATTTGAAGTGGGTCTTGATATCGTTAAAAAGATTCAGGAAACACAATCTGAAAAATTAGAACAAACCGGTCATTTAATGGCCCAGGCATTTATGGATGGCCATAAGTTTTTTGTGAGTGGAAGTGGACACTCTCATACGATGGCTGAAGAGATGTATGCTCGTGCGGGAGGCTTAGCTTTTGTGGTTCCCATTTTGACAAGTGAACTTACGATGACGGAGCATCCGACAAAGAGTTCACATATTGAAAGACTTAGTGGTTACGCCAAAATTCTAGTGGAGTTATATGGTGTTTCAAGTGGTGATGTTGTTTTGATCGCATCCAATTCTGGGCGTAATGCCTATCCAATTGAACTTGCACTCGAAGCTAAAAGTCGTGGAGCACATGTAGTTGCCATCACAAGTATGAAACATACTACTGCTCAAGCTTCTCGTCATTCTTGTGGAAAGAATTTGTACCAAATTGCGGATGTTGTCATTGATAATTGTGGAGAAGTTGGAGATTGTGCTCTATCTATTGATGGCTTGGATGCCAAGCTTTGTCCAACATCAAGTATGGCCAATTCTTTCATTGCACAATGCATTAATGTGGCATGTGCAGAATATTTGATTGCACACAATGTAGACGTACCGGTTTTCTCTTCTTTAAACTGTGATGGTACGGAAGAAAGAAATGACAAATTGTTTAAAAAGTATACGCGTATGTATTAGACACTCATAAAGAGTGTCTTTTGTGTTAGAATAAGGGGGTGAGGTGCCTCTATGAATAAAAAAAGTTTATGGATATATATTTTTGGTATTACACTAATTATTATTGGATTGATTAAATTGGATACATTGATTTCTATGGTAGCTATATTATGGAATGCATGTAGAGTTTTAGTGTTTGGAGCTATGATGGCATTTGTGATCAATCTAGTTATGGTTAAGATTGAAAAACGCTTGGATTTTATGAAGAAAGGGAAACGTGCAACGAGTTTACTTCTTTCTTTGATTTTAATTTTTCTTTTTGTATATTTCTTAATTACACTTGTTGTTCCATCGTTGAGTGAAGCAATTGGCGTGATTGTGGCTGTATTGCCAAAATATTTTGAGAATACACAGAAATTTTTGGTGAATTTATTTGAGAACAATCCACAGCTTGCGGATTCGATTAATAATTTAGATATTGATTGGAAAAATTTGATTCAATCTGCCATTAATGTTCTTTCAACTGGTGTTACCAATATTGTGGGTACGACATTTAATGTTGTGACAGTCATAGTGAATAGTGTATTTAATTTTGTGTTGATGTTTATTTTCGCAATCTATGTTTTATTAGAGAAGGAAAGATTTGTTCAGTTGTATCACCGTTTGACAAATCTTTATTTGAGTGAAACTGTGAAACGTAGAATGGATAAGTGTTTGAATATTATTAATCAAACATTTAGTGCTTTTATTGGTGGACAATGTATTGAGGCAACAATTCTAGGAACATTATGTACATTGGGTATGATTATACTACGTATGCCATATCCGGCTATGATTGGAACATTAGTTGGAGTTATTAATATTATTCCGATGATTGGAGCTTATATTGGTGGGGCGATTGGCATGTTTATGGTATTTACTGTAAGTCCAATTATGTCTCTTTGGTTCTTATTATATTTATGTATTCTTCAACAAATCGAAAGTAATGTGATCTATCCACATGTCGTTGGAAATTCAGTGGGGTTACCAGGAATCTATGTTATGATGACCGTTGTGATTTTTGGCTCTTTGGCAGGTATTCCAGGTATGTTTTTAGGGATTCCAACAATGGCAAGTGTATATAAGATTGGTGTTTTATATCTAAATCGAAAAGAGCGTTTAAAAGAAATGAATGGATGATGAAAAGTCGTCCATTTTTTCGTATTTGCATGATATAATGTTGTGGCAAAGGAGATCAGTTATGTTTGATGAAATTCATGAAGAGTGTGGTGTGTTTGGTGCGTATCGCGTAGATAATGCAGCAAGTATTACGTATTATGGTTTGCATTCCTTGCAACATAGGGGTCAGGAAGCGAGTGGTATTGCCGTTTCGGATGGTGAAAATATCACTTTACAGAAAGGGAAAGGTTTGACTGTAGATGTTTTCCAAAAAGAAAAATTAGATTCTATGGTCGGACGATTAGCTGTTGGGCATGTTCGTTATAGTACAGCTGGTGGTCAGGAAAATGAAAACATTCAGCCAATTGTATCAAAGGGACATAATGGAAGTTTAGCTATCGTTCATAATGGACAGATTGTGAATGAAAAAGAGCTTCGTATTGAACTTGAAAATGAAGGTGCTATTTTCCAAGGAACGAGTGATAGTGAAATTATTCTTCACTTGATTCAAAAAGAAAAGGGTACTTTAAAAGAACGTGTTATGAAGACTGCAAATCGTATTGAAGGTGCATTCTCTTTCTTAGTTATGAATGAGGATACTATTTATGCGGTTCGTGATCGTCATGGTTTAAGACCTTTAAGTTATGCCAAAAGTAAAGATGGCTACGTCATTAGTAGTGAAACATGTGCTTTTGAAGTTATGGGAATTTATGAAAGTGTGGATTTAAAACCAGGAGAAATTGTAGAGTTCCATAAGGGTATCGTGAAACATGAATTTTATTCAACAAATACAGATAACCATATGTGCGCCATGGAGTACATTTATTTCGCAAGACCAGATAGTGTAGTGGAAGGTATCAATGTACATGCTTTCCGTAAGGCTACAGGATCTATTTTGGCTAGAGAAGATAAAGATTTACATGCGGATATCGTTATTGGTGTTCCAGACTCATCTTTATCGGCAGCCATTGGTTATGCGGAAGAGGCGGGCATTCCATTTGAAACTGGATTGATTAAAAACCGTTATGTAGGACGTACATTTATTCAACCTACACAGGCAATGCGTGATCGTAGTGTTCGATTAAAATTAAGTCCTGTATCGAGTGTGGTAAAAGGAAAATCCATTGTGATGATTGATGATTCTATCGTGCGTGGTACAACTTCAAGAAGAATTGTACAATTGTTGAAGGATGCAGGGGCAACCCAAGTTCATGTTCGTATCGCAAGTCCAGTCATCACAAGTCCATGTTTCTATGGTGTAGATACTTCTACAAAGGATCAATTGATTGGTGCTCAGATGAGTGTCGAAGAAATTCGTGAATATATTCATGCGGATACATTACGTTTCATGACGGAAGAAGAAATGAAAGAAGCTACACATGGAATAGGATTATGTTTGGCATGTTTTAATGGAGAATATTGTACAAAACTGTTCTCATATCAAGAAGAATTGGATAAATAATTATGACTATAAAATGTTTGGCTTTTGATTTAGATGGTACTTTACTTTTAGATGAATCAAAGAAAATGGATCCAAGAACGGTCGATTCGATTCAAAGGGCTATGGCACAAGGGATGCACATTGTGATTGCGTCGGGTCGAGATAAAAATGGATGTAAATTTGTATATGAACCATTGGGATTAGAGAATGGAAATCATTTTTTGGCGTTGGTAAATGGACAAGTTGTATATGATTTTGAAAATAAAGAATATGATTTGGATGATGTTTTAACGGCAGAAGATGGGGTTAAGATTCAGAAAGTTTGTAAGCAATTTGGTGTAGAGGGAATTTTTCAATGTGGATATGATTTTTATAGTTACATATCTTCATTGAATCGTGTAAAGAAGAAAGTCAAAAATGCCATTTTAGGAGAGCCGGATGATTATGGCTTGAAGGATGGCAAAGAAAATCGTAATTTTATTGATTTGCCTTTTGAAGAAATTCGTTTAACGCAAGATATCAATAAAGTGATTATGGTGCATTCTCCAAGATTCTTTGAAAAGAATTTTGAGGGAATCAAGGCGGCTTTAAGTGATTATGATGTATTGTTGATTGGTCCAGATTGGCTGGAAATTATGCCAAAACATGTCAACAAGGCTAGTGCATTGTGGAAGATTTGTGACAGATTAGGTATTAGTATGAATGAGGTCATGGCTTTTGGGGATGCACAAAACGATTTGAAGATGCTTCAACAAGTAGGTATTGGCGTTGCGATGGGTAATGCGATGGATGAAGCTAAGTATGCGGCTACTGTCATTACGGACACAAATATGAATAATGGGATTGGAAAAGCAATCGATGCCTTGTTGGCGGGCAAAGAAATGGACTTACGTAAAGGCTTGTTATAGAATGGAATCAGATAAGGAGGAACCTTGTATGAAAATTGTAAATACAGAAGAATTTAATGCATTAATGAATAAAGATGCAGTTTTAGTTGACTTCTTCGCAACTTGGTGTGGACCTTGTAAAATGTTGACACCGGTGCTTGAATCAGTCGAAAATAAATTAGATGGAAAAGTAAAAATCGTAAAGGTGGATGTGGATGAAAGTCCAGATCTAGCTCAAAGATTTGGGATTATGTCTGTTCCAACAATGATTCTATTCAAAAAAGGACAACAAGCTGCAGCCTTCTCAGGATATATGCCTGAACAAATGTTGATGCAAAATATTGAAAGTAAATTATAGGATGATTCGTCATCCTATTCAGACTGTTGACAAAGTGATTGTCGACAGTCTTTTTAAAATCTGATAGAATATCTGTGGCAGAAACGTACTTCATAAACCCAAAAATAGTCGACGTTTCTGCCTTTTATTATGCTTAAAATGATATAATTATAG
>NZ_CAKVMR010000065.1 GCF_934772795.1 uncultured Holdemanella sp. | reverse complement strand
TTTGTATTTTTATTTCCTGTTCAGTTTTCAAAGATCATGTGCACCTCAGCAGTGCTCATCTATATTACCAAATCATTTCCATCTTGTAAACCCCTTTTTTTAAAAAAGTTTGAAAAAAAAGAAAGAAGATTCATTCAGCCCCGTCAAGCCTACTAAAATCTTCTTCCGTCAAAATTTGTTTTTGACACTAAAAATGATTCGCGCTATCAATTTTACTATCTGTTATTCTTACAGAAGGTTTAGTATCAATCCCAAATTCCCCAAGCCTTTAAAAAAGCTTTATTTACACTTATATAGTACTTAAAAAAATTCCTTTTTTCAATGACAAAAGTCACTAATTTTATACATTTTTTGGTAAAATAAGTAAGGTGATAAAAATGAATGAAATTTTAATTGAACAATCCAAGTATTTGGTAGACAAAACACTGCCAAACATCGCAAATATTTCCAATTTGATTGCTCTTTTGTTCCATGAAATGGAAAACATCAATTGGTTAGGCTTCTATATTTGTGATGAAAAAAATCAAGAATGCACTTTAGGACCTTTCCAAGGAAAAGTAGCCTGTACTCGTATTCCATATGGAAAGGGTGTTGTAGGTACTTGTGCTAAAACACAAGAAACACAAAGAATTGAAGACGTACACAAGTTTCCAGGTCACATTGCCTGTGATTGTGCTTCCAATTCTGAAATCTGTATTCCTATAAAAAAAGATGACAAACTTGTTGCCATCTTAGATATTGATTCTTTTGAATTCAATAACTTCTCAAAAGAAGACCAAGCCATCTTAGAAAAAATCAGCGAATTTTTTATTCCCCTTTTCTAAGTACAAAGATATCATCTAGACTCGATTCACTTTGTAGAACTGTCAAACCATCTAGTAAATCTCTAGATAGTTCATCATCTACAATTTGAACAAGGAATGACTTTGTCAATTGACGCTTCGAATGAAGAAAAGCCCTTTGTACAATCGTCTTACCCAGTTGATACTCATTTGAAAGTGCCTGTACGATTAAACTCTTTTCTGGTGGAACACCAATTAGAAGGTTGCAGGCCTTTTTTTCGTGCAAGAAAGAAAGACTTCCCTTAAAACTTAGAGCATCATTGACATCTACCTTTAAAATCTGTTCATCAAAACTTCCCCAATACGCAAAACTATATACAGGATGATTTGAACGATATACATCTTTATAGTGCAAAAACAAATTTGTACACTCTGGATAGATTTCACTCGGCGTATACAACACATGATAACCAGGCAAGTTTTCGCGTACTTCTTTCCACTTTTCAAAAGGATATAGATTCTCTGTACAAGCCGGATCCAAACAAGAATAGGAGAAACAAGGCATACACAATAAACCGGTATCCCCAATTAATTCTTGCAGCGTTTCTATCAACATTTGATAGTTACCCACCAAACCACTATAACGAGATAGATCAGCTTCTAATAAAATTTTACTCCCTTTTTCAATGCCCAAGTCGATAAATATTTGTTTAAAATCTTCTTTTGTATAAATTTCCATGCATTTATTCTAACTTTTATTTATAACTCTGGCAAGTTTTTACCGCCTTTTTCCAGTTCGCATATAAGCTAGACATTTCTTCTTCGCTCTTTTCAGGTACAAACTCTTTTTGAAGATCTACCCCAAGCTCATCCTTTGTCCAATATCCACAAGAAAGACCTGCCAAATAAGCTGCACCTAAAGCCGTTAATTCATTGGTCTTAAAGCGTTGCACAGGCATTTGAAGTAGATCACTCTGGAACTGCAACAAGAAATTATTGGCAGCCGCACCACCATCTACCTTCATCAATGTAATATCAATTTGACTATCCTGTCTCATAGCTTCCAATACATCTTTTGACTGATAGGCCATAGATTCTAAGGCTGCACGAACAATATGATTTTTATTGGCCCCAAAAGTTAAACCAACAATACATGCCTGACAAGCATCATCCCAATATGGAGCACCCAAGCCTACAAAGGCCGGCACTATATAAACACCATTGGTATTTTCTACACTTTCTGCCATGCCTTGTGTATCTTTCGTATTTTCAAACAACTGCAACTGATCACGAAGCCACTTCATTAAACTACCAGATACAAAAATACTTCCTTCTAATGCATAATTGACTTGATTCCCAATCTGCCAAGCCACAGTCGATAATAAACCATTCTTCGATTCAACAATTTTATCTCCTGTATTCATCAACATGAAGCCACCAGTTCCATAAGTATTCTTAATGCCGCCTGCACTAAAGCAGCCTTGACCAAATAGTGCAGCCTGCTGGTCTCCAACAACTGAACAAATCGGAACTTCCTGGCCAAAGAAATGATAAGAGGCTGTCTTACAATACGCATAAGATGTTGGTTTGACTTCCGGTAAGATTTGTCTAGGAATATCAAACATTTCTAATAATTCTTCATCCCAAGATAATGTATGAATATTAAATAATAGAGTACGGCTCGCATTCGATACATCTGTAATATGCGTTAAAGAACCCGATAACTTCCATACGATCCAGCTGTCCATTGTTCCAAATAAGACTTCGCCTTTTTTTGCCTTTTCATATACATCTGGATTTTGATTAAAAATAAAGCGAATCTTACTTGCAGAAAAATAAGGATCAATACGAAGACCTGTTTTTGCCTTTACAACCTCTTCATATCCCTTCTCTTTCCAGTCATCGCAAATACTCTTTGTTTGTTTAGACTGCCAAACAATAGCTGGACTTACTGGAAGTCCAGTATAAGCATCCCATAAAACACTGGTTTCACGCTGGTTACTAATTCCAATCGCAACGACTTGTTCAGGACGGATCTTACTTTTTAAGATCACCTCGCTCATCACAGCCAAACATGCTAACCAAATCTCATTGGCATCTTGTTCTACCCATCCTGGATGTGGGTAGGATATTGTCGTTTCTTTTTGGGCAATCTCAACCACATTGGCTTTCTTATCAAATAGAACAGCACGCGTACTTGTGGTTCCGTGGTCGATTGCTAAAATGTATTTTTGCATAGAAAAAATCTCCTTATATGTCTTATTTTAATCTTTTTGTAAGCCCTTTACAAGATTTCATAGACAAAAGAAAAGAGATGTCAAAAACATCTCTTAGCTACGAAGTGTTGCGTTGCAATCTTTTTGAATATGTTCAAGGATAGCTTCAAACACTTGGTTGATTTCTTCATCTTTTAATGTATGAGAATCTGACTGGAACGTAATCGATAACGCAACGGATTTTTCATCCTTACTTACGTGTTCACCTTCATACACATCAAATACTTCTACATCACGAATAATCATTTCTTTATTGAAACGACCCTGTTTATTGATTGTGTCCACTACCTTTTGTACCGGCATTGTACGATCTAAAACGAATGCCAAGTCACGAGATACACTTGGATATTTTGAAACTGGAGTGAATTTGATTTTTGATTTCTTCACATCGATCAACGCATCAAAATCAAGTTCAGCCATCACAATATTCTTACCATATTGAGGATGAATATCACCTAATAATCCGACACAATCTTTTCCTAACATGATCTTAGCACTGCGATATGGATGAAAGTGTGTTGTGTCTAAATCATTTTCTACAAATGAAATTCTTTGTGCTGCAATACCAATTTGTTCTAAGAAAGCTTCCACTAAACCTTTCAATGTATAGAAATCACTTGGTGTTACATCATTTGTCCAACGAGTTTGTTGCAAGTTTCCACTCATCGCAATCGCTAAATGCATTTTAGCTCCACTTACACCAGCTACATCACTCAATTCAAAGACATTGACATCTTTAATATTACGAGCACGGTTATAAGAAACCACATCTAACAAGCTAGGTAAAATACTTGTACGAATATAGCGACGCTCTTCACTCATAGGACTCGCAAGTTCGATAGCTTCATCCGTATTGAAAATCGCATTATCTTTCTTTTCTGTACTGATCAAAGTATATGTTAAACAATCCTGTAAACCTTGACTACATAAGAATTGACGTGCCTGACGAGTCAATTGTTGTTTATAAGTCAACTTACCTTCTGTCATAGGCATAACAGGAAGTGTACTTGGTAAACGATCATAGCCTAACATACGAATGACTTCTTCACTTAGATCGGCCATACCTTCCATATCAGTTCTTGAACTTGGAATGTGACATGTAATCAAATCATTAGTTACTTCAGGTTTAAAGTCTAAGCGTGTAAATACATCGACAACTTCATCTAAGTTGAAGTCTGTACCTAAACGATTATTGATAGCTTCTAAAGTACAAGAAATAGATTTTGGTTCGTAAGGAACTTGTCCATATTGAACTGTTTCTTCAATACCTGTCGCATCCGCATATTCAATCAACAATTGAACAGCACGATCCAACGCTTTTTTACTAGCTAATGGCTCAATACCCTTTTGGTAGCGAACACTTGCTTCTGTAGAAAGATTTAAACGGCGTGCTGTATTACGAATCGCAACATGATCAAAGATAGCACATTCAATAATAATTGAATCTGTTGTATCTAGAATCTTAGAATCATCTCCACCCATAACACCGGCAATACCGATTGGTTTACCTTGGTTTGTGATGACAATATCTTCTGGTTGTAATTTATAAGTTACACCATCTAATGCCGTATATTCTTCATCAAAGCCATCGGCTACGACAATACTTTGGCTTGGCAATGACTTCGCATCATAGAAGTGCATTGGCTGTCCTGTTTCTAACATAACGATATTTGAAATATCGACAATATTATTGATTGATTTTACACCACTAGCTGCCAATAATTCTTTCATCCATTTTGGACTTTCTTTGATAGTTAAGTGGTTGATTACTTTTCCATAGAATAATGGACATTTTTCAGTTGTACTTTCAACATGCAAGTTACTAGGTGTACCCACATCACTAGCCCCTTCATATTCTGGAAGTTTAACTTCACGATTTAAGATGGCACCTGCTTCTTTTACCATATTAAATGCAGCTAGACAATCATTACGATTTGGTGTTAAACCAATATCTAACACTTCATCATCTAAACCTAAATAGCCTAGTGGATCTGTATTTCCTACAGGTGCATCGGCTGGTAATACTTCAATACCATTCTTTTGATCATCATTTAAACTAGCTGGATCTACCCCTAGTTCAAGTAATGAACAGATCATACCATTACTTTCAACACCACGAATCACACCATTCTTGATTTCTCCACCGGGTAAAACAGCACCTGGTAGGGCAACGATTACATTTTGTCCTGCAGCCACATTGGGTGCACCACACACAATATTGACAACTTCATTTCCAATATTGACAGTTGTACAGTGTAAGTGATCACTGTCTGGGTGTTCTGTACAAGTTTCAACGTGACCAATCACTAAGTTTGTTCCTTGTGATAAATGTTCAATACCTTCTACTTCAAAACCAGCATCGGTAATGCGTTTTGCCATTTCTTCAATAGAAAGATCTTGTACATCCATAAATTGATTAAACCATTTTCTTGAAATACGCATATTTAAATCCTCCTACTCATAACGTTTGAATGTAGAATTGAATCGTTTATCATTTGTATAGAAATGACGAATATCATCAATACCATATTTCAACATCGCAACACGCTCAATACCTACACCAAAGGCGAACCCACTACATTTTTCTGGATCATATCCAGCCATCTTTAATACGTTTGGATGTACTTCTCCAGCACCTAAAATTTCGATCCATCCAGTACCTTTACATGTTGGACATCCTTTTCCGTTACAAATGTGACAAGAAACATCGACTTCTACACTTGGTTCTGTAAATGGGAAATAACTTGGTCTAAAACGAATCTGACGGTCTTGACCAAATAATTTTTTAGCCATGAATTCTAAAGTTCCCTTTAAGTCCGCTAAAGTGACCTTTTCTCCAATAACCAATCCTTCCATCTGCATGAACTGGTGAGAGTGAGTCGCATCATCATCATCACGACGGTATACCTTACCTGGACATACGACTTTGATTGGAAGATTTGGTGCACTTTCTTCTAATACAACCATCTGAATGGCTGTTGTATGTGTTCTTAATAGACGATTTGGATCAATATATAAAGAGTCCTGCATATCACGTGCTGGGTGATCCTTAGGAATATTGGCTCTTTCGAAACAATATTCATCATCAACAATATCGTCCCCTTCAATAACTTGATATCCTAAACCAATGAATAGATCTTCTAGTTCTTGGCGTACCAAATTTAATGGGTGCGCATTACCTAGTTCTGGTTTACGACCTGGCAATGTGATATCGATCTTTTCAGATTCGATCTTTTTCTGCATTTCTAAAGCCGCCAATTGTTCTTTCTTTTCTTCAATCATCTTAGAAAGATCTTGTTTCAACTGGTTGACCTTTTGTCCAAAGATAGGTTTTTCTTCTTTCGACAAATCCTTCATGCCCTTCATCAACTCTTGAACAGGTCCTTTTTTACCTAGATACAAGACACGTAAATCATTCAATGAAGATGAATCTTTGACATCTTGAATTTTTTGTGTAGCTTCCTGCAAAAGCTCTTCGATTGTTTTCATGTTGTTCTTCCTTTCCTAAAAACAAAAAAAAGACGACGCAAGAACGACTATTGCCGCGTTACCATCTTGCTTCGTCTTGATAGACACACTTAATTGACCATGATAACCGTATGAAACGGAAGAGGTTTTTACTCTTACTCAAAGGTGAATTCACTATCCCTACTTATATAAACCTTTCACCAATTGGTTTACTCTCTTTTCTAAGCGTTAAATAGCTACTATGTCTTCTCATTGCTTTAACAGTTCAAATTATATCGAAGTCCATGTTTTTTTTCAAGCCGAAGTATGGTAATATTTTTTTATGATTCAATCTGTAAACAATAAGAAAATAAAAGAATACGCCAAACTGATCCAAAAAAAAGAAAGAGATAAGACAAGTCTATTTCTAGTCGAAGGCGAACATATGGTTAAAGAAGCATTTCATGCAAATGCTCTACAAGAATTATTTATCCTTGAAGGAATTGAATGTCCAGTAGATTTTAACTATGAAACAGTTACGCAACAAGTATTAAACAAATTGTCAAACCAGAATTCAAATTCAAAGATGATTGGTGTATGTAAAAAACTAAACTTAAAACCAGAAAAAGAAGAAAGCATTCTATTACTAGACAATGTACAAGATCCAGGCAATGTAGGTACGATTTTAAGAACCGCCCACTCTTTTGGCATTGACTGCATTTATATGTCAAAAGGCTGTGCTGATATCTACAATCCAAAAACGATTCAGTCCAGTCAAGGAGCCCTATTCTATATTCCTGTGACCCAAACAGATCTTATAGAAGAGATCAAACAACTTCAAGAAAGAAACATTGAAGTGTATGCCACAGCTTTGCATGATAACCACAAGGATCTTCAAGACATCAAGCCAAGTGAAAAATACGCCATTCTTGTTGGCAATGAAGGTCAGGGTGTGCGCAAGGAATTGATTGATTTAAGTGATCACATTGTCAAAATTGAAATGGAAACATTTGAAAGTTTAAACGTGGCCATTGCCACATCCATTTGTATGTATACATTTAAATACGCAAAAAGGTAGCAAATGCTACCTTTTCATTTTTCTCCATACAATCAATGAATAAACAGAACATATAATTTCCGTAACGACAAAGGCATACCAACCCATGTTAATGCCAAAGCATTTCATCAATCCATATGTCAATGGAATCAAGATGACTAGTTGTCTAGCCAAAGTGATAACTAACGAAGTATTTGCCTTATTTAAAGCTTGGAATGCTGCACAAAGTACCATACTGATGCCGGCAAACACAAAGCTTAAGCTAATGATTTTTAATGCCGGAACACCAAACGCATACATTTCATCATTGGCACTAAACATGGATAATAATTGTTTTGGGAACAACTGGAATACAACGGTTCCTACAACCATAATAGAAATGGATAAAACCATTGAAAAGCTGATGGCTTCAAACGCACGATCTTTTCTTTTAGCTCCATTGTTGTAGGCAACAATCGGAATTAAGGCATTGGTAATTCCTAGTACGGCCATATTTAAGAAATTTTGTAGCTTATAATACACGCTAAATGCACTAATAGCCATAGCTGAGATTGGGGCTAGTATCATATTCATAAAAACAGTCATAAAGCTTAATACCGACTGCATCAATATAGCAGGTACACCGACTTTATAGATGCGAGCTAAAATGTCTGTCGAAAAGCTAAAGTTAGACATTTTAATTTCTAATGCATCAATCTTTTTCTTTGTGATCCAATAGCCAATCATCATGCCACAAAATTGACCAATGACAGTCGCAATGGCAGCTCCAGTTACTCCCATTTTAGGTAGGCCAAACCACCCAAAAATCAAGATGGGATCTAGGATAATATTGATGATAGCTCCTGCTCCTTGCATAACCATGTTGTAGATGGCATTTCCAGTTGCCTGCATAATTCTTTCAAAGATGATTTGTACAAAGACACTAAAAGAAAACATCGTACAAATACGAATATATGTATTGGCTAAACCAAGAATTTGAGCATCCCTAGTAAACCAAGATAAGAATATATTAGAAAATAGTAGGCCTAAAACCAAGAAGACAAGTCCATTTAAAAATCCTAATAGGATTCCATGCATCATTGTATTATTCGCATAATCAAATTTCTTTTCACCCAAATAACGAGCAAGTAGTGTATTAAAGCCAACTGCTGTTCCACAGGCAATCGCAACTATAATGGTTTGCACAGGATAACATAAAGATACAGCAGTTAATGCATCACTAGAAATCTTGGCAACAAAGATACTGTCGACAATATTATATAAAGCCTGAATCACCATTGAGATGATAATAGGCAAACTCATAGAAATCACTAATTTTTTGATTTCCATATGTTCCATTTTGTTCATTAAATTATACCTCCCCCATGTTTTGGCAGTTTCATAGGGGATACCAAAACGCTAAAATAAATTAATATATTTTTTCTATTTTGTCAAATTAAGAATAGATTCACCAATTAAATCAGATGGTTTAACTAAATCAAAATTATCTAAAATACTTGCACCAAGAACTCCAAATGAACTTGAATCATTCAGTATTCCATATTCTTTCATACTTGGTGAATACATTAAACATGGAACACACTCACGCGTATGATCCGTTCCTTTATAGGTTGGATCATTTCCATGATCAGCCGTAATGATCAATAGTGTATTGGAATCAAGAACTGAAAGTAATTGACCTAATAAGACATCAAAATCTTCAAGCTCATCCGCATAGCCACTCACATTTCTTCGATGGCCCCACTTGGCATCAAAATCTACAAGGTTCGTAAATAATAAGCCTGTAAAATCCGTTTGCACTTCTTCAATGGTTTGAAGCATTCCTTCATGACTCGAAGTAGAATGAATACTTTTCGTAATACCACACCCATTAAAAATGTCACGGATCTTACCAATCCCAATCACATCCAATGCATTTGATTTTAACACGTCTAAAACTGTTTCATTTGATGGAGACAAGGCATAGTCATGACGATTACTAGTACGTACAAAATGACCAACTGAATTTCCCACATAAGGACGTGCAATAACTCTTCCTACTTTATATTCTGGTTTTAAAGTGAGTTCTCGAGCTATTTGACAAACACGATATAGTTCATCTAATCCCGTCACTTCTTCATGTCCACATATTTGTAGAACACTATCAGCTGAAGTATAAAGAATTAATTTCTTTCCGTTTGACTGAATCTCTTCCATAGCCAATTCATCTAAGATTTCTGTTCCACTTGCACTTTTATTTCCAATAAAGACATGGCCAGTTAAAGACTCTAATTCAGATACTAATTCATCTGGAAAACCATGTTCAGTAAATGTCTTAAATGGTTTTGTCGTATGGATTCCCATCATTTCCCAATGTCCTGTCATTGTATCTTTTGAACAGCTTGCCTCATGCATCTTAAGGGCATAACCCATACTTTGTTTAGATTTACTATTTGGATGTAAATTCCCTAAACCTAATTTATATAGATTATCTATCTTTAAATCCGGACGATATTCTAAGATATGTCCAAAGGTATCAGCACCAAAATCATTGAAGTCTTTGGCATCTGTAGCTTGTCCAATCCCAAAAGAATCAACGACAACACAAACTATCTTTTTATATTTCATAAGCGGATTGCACTTTCTAAGGCAAGTGTGATCATTTCATTAAAAGATGTTTGTCTTTCTTCGGCACTTAAATGCTCATTTGTACATAAAGAATCAGATACAGTTAATAGACAAGCCGCCTTTTTATTCAATACCTTCGCATTGTGGAATAGGGCAAAACTTTCCATTTCCACACAAAGTGCATCGTATTCTTCAATCATTTTTTCTGGTTGTTCTAAATCTTTTTCATAATAGAACACATCACTTGAGTGTGTGTTTGTCAAAACAACCGGAATTGAAACTTCTTGACTTACACTTTCAATCAATGCATTTAAATCTTTATCTGGGTACTGCATTGTATCTGTATCGCCACTTTGTGCTAGTGCATAAGTTGATTCTGAATAAGATCCTTTGACTAAAGCGACAGACTTCATTGGTAGTCTTTCAGAATAACTTCCTGTACTACCTACTCGTATAATGGCATCTACATCATAGAATTTGAATAGTTCATACGAATAAATCCCCATACTTGCCATTCCCATACCGCTTCCCATAACAGATACACGGTGTCCTTTATATATTCCTGTATATCCAAGCATGCCTCGTACGTCATTAAACAAAACAGGATTTTCTAAAAAATTCTCGGCAATCAATTTTGCTCGTAACGGATCTCCTGGCATCAAAACGACTTTTGCGATATCTTCTAAACTTGCTTTATTGTGTGCTGTTGACATAATTTCCTCCTCTAAATAAAATAAGACGCATAATAGCGCCTTATTTTATATCACTCTTCTTCTTCTACTTCAAGCAACTCTTTTTCTTGAACCTTTAAGAATGGATAATAAATAACTCCATCTAACACGATTAACACAATAATAAGAAATAAAGCTTTAATATCCATAGTTGATAAAAACGCACCAAATACTGAAGGCATGTTCCATGATAGCATTGCGAATGATTTCCCAATAATGCCTAAACTTGTACATAAATATGCGATAAAGCAATTTAATGTTGAAGTCAAAATAAATGGAATAAAGAAAATTGGATTTAACATTAATGGAACACCAAAAATAATTGGCTCTGAAATGTTGAAAAATGCAGGAATCAAGCCAACACGTCCAACTGTTCGTAATTGTTTAGATTTAGATTTACAAAGTAAGATTGCTAACGCAAGTACAGAACCACATCCACCTATAACACAGAAATATACCCAAAATGGAGTTGTAAATACACGAGGCATTGCATGTCCTGCTAACTTAGCTGCCGCATTAACAGATAATCCACTTTCACGAATAGGTGCTAAAATTCCAGAGAAAGCTGCATCGTGAACCCCAAAGAACCAGAACAATTGTACAAATGCCGTCATAATTACTACAAAAGGCATACTATCTGCTACTGTAAATGCTGGTGCAAGTTTTGTATATACCCAACCAGGTAATGTAGTTTTCATGTTAAAGAATATAATAAATAAAACCGAATAAAGAGCGATTAAAACGATTCCAGGACATAATGAAGCAAAAGTTTCAGAAAGTGAATCAGGTACAGAATCCGGTAATTTTATACGTCCAAAATTCTTTTCACGCATTATACGATATAGTTCTACAGTTAAAATCGAAATAAAAATAGCTGCTAAAATTCCTTTTCCATCCAAATAAGATATTTCGGTTGTTTTACCATCAAAAGCTAATTTTATAGGTGCAACACAAGTAAGAACAAATCCACACAAAGATAATAAAACCTGAATTATTCATGAAAAGATAATAAAAGAAGATTAGCCTTGTTGGTGGATCCAAATTGGCTAATCTTTTTCA
>NZ_CAKVMR010000064.1 GCF_934772795.1 uncultured Holdemanella sp. | reverse complement strand
CCGTATGCCTTAGTAGGGCACGTACGGTTTGACAAGGGGCGGTAGAATTAAAATTCTGTCGCCTACTTTTTCTATATAATTTCAAAATGTTTTAATGCACTGACTATTCCATCTTCTTGTACAGAATCTGTAATGTAGTCAGCTATAGCTTTTACATTATCTTTGGCATTACCCATCGCAATACCTGTACCAACATATTTCAACATGGAAATATCATTTCCACCATCACCAAAGGCCATGGCTTCATCCTTTTTGAAATTGAAGTAATCTAATATTTTTTGAATGCCTATATCTTTTCCACCGTTACAAGGAATGATGTCACAAGCTTTATGCCACCAGCGAGCCACTTTTAATGTGGTTGTGTTTTCTAAAATCAATTCATCTTGATTTTCTGTCGTGGCAACCATCATTTGATAGATTTCTTCATCCATAAATTCGTTAAACTCATCAATCACATGAACATGCTGGTTAGCAATCATGAAATATTCTTCTAAGATTTCATCATCAAAATTACATCCCATTTTGTTGATTCCAGCTAGAGTAACGGCTTTATTTAATTTCTTGGCATTATCTACAAATGTTTGAATATCCGTTTTATTCATTGGATTTTTGTAAATCAATTCATTCTTAGTGTAACAATAAGATCCATTAAAAGAAAGAACTCCATCAAATTCAATGCCATGAAATGTAGGAACGACAAAAGGAGGCCTTCCCGTGGCTAAAATGATTTTGATGCCTTTTTCCTTAACTAAATTTAATGCGTCAACGAGTTCTTGGTGCATTTCCTTTTGACCAAGTTCTAAAAGTGTGCCATCAATATCAAAAAACAATATTTTAATCATAATCATTTCTCCATTCCTTTCTATTTTAGCATTATTTTGGCAAATTTGATGAATTTTGTGTATAATACAGAAATCAGGGAGGGTATATATGAGTACATTTAAGCGTTTTTTACAATATTATAAACCATATAAAGGGATTTTCTTTATGGATCTATTTTGTGCACTTGTCATGTGTATTGTCGATCTTTCTTTTCCTTTGATTTTAAGTTATTGTACAGGATCATTCTTTTTGAAATCATCGAACGAAATTCTAAAAGGAATTATCGTGTTAGGAATCGGTTTACTTGTCATGTATGTGATACGCGCATTGTGTCGCTATTACGTGAGTTGTCAAGGCCATGTGATGGGAGCCAACATGGAAAGTGATATGCGTCAAGACTTATTCAATCAATATCAACGTTTATCTTTTTCTTATTATGATAAACACAATACAGGCGTTATGATGTCTCGTGTTGTTTCAGACTTGTTTGATATTTGTGAGTTTGCACATCATGGTCCTGAAAACTTATTTATTTCATTATTTAAAATTGTTGGATCTTTCATTATCTTGGCTACGATTTATTGGCCATTGGCATTGATTCTTTTAGCTGTGACAGTCGTGATGATGGCGTTTAGTTATTCTCAAAACAAAAAGATGCGAAGAACCTTTATGGAAAACAGAAAGAAGATTGGTAGTGTGAATGCAAGTCTTCAAGATTCCTTAGGTGGAATTCGTGTTGTACAGTCTTTTGCGAATGAGGATATTGAAATTGATAAATTTAATCATTCGAATATGGAATTCTTAGAATCTAAAAAAGACAATTATCGTGTTATGGGAACATTCCAAGGAGGAAATAATTTCTTCCAAGGACTTTTATATGTCACAATCATTGTGTTTGGTGGGCTGTTTATCGCTAATGGGGATTTAAATCCAATCGTTTTAGCAACGTTTGCCCTATATATTAATGTCTTTGTTTCTCCAATTGAAGTTTTGGTTGAATTTACAGAAATGTTCCAAAAAGGATTCTCTGGATTTAGACGTTTTGAAGAAGTTATGAATGAGATTCCTGAAATTCAAGATGCAAAGGATGCCAAGGATTTAAAAGATGTTTCTGGAAATATTGATTTTGATCATGTATCTTTCCAATATAATGATAATGAGAAAGTTATTGATGATGTAAATCTACATATCAAGGCCGGTGAAAAAATTGCCTTAGTAGGACCGAGTGGTTCTGGTAAGACTACACTTTGTTCATTGTTATCGCGTTTTTATGATGTCACAAGTGGTTCAATCTCCATTGATGGCCAAAATATTAAAGATGTAACATTAAAGTCATTACGTTCTAATATTGGTTTAGTACAACAAGATGTATATTTGTTTACAGGAACAATTGAACAAAATATCGCATATGGTAGACCCAACGCTAGTCATGAGGATATTGTAGAAGCGGCTAAAAAAGCGAACATCCATGATTTTATTATGTCCTTACCAGAAGGGTATGACACGTTTTGTGGAGAAAGAGGTACGCGTCTATCAGGTGGACAAAAACAGCGTATTTCAATTGCGCGTGTATTCTTAAAAAATCCTAAAATTTTGATTTTGGATGAGGCTACGAGTGCCTTGGATAATGAGAGTGAGCGAATCATTCAAAAGAGTTTAGAAGATTTAAGTAAGAATCGTACTTGTATTACGATTGCCCATCGTTTATCTACTATTCGTAATGCAGATGAGATTGTCGTCATCGATGCGACGGGTATGCATGAGCGTGGTACGCATGATGAATTGATGAAATTGAATGGTACTTATGCGAAATATTATAAGCTTCAATTTGAGGGGTTAAATTAGCAGGCATGCAAATGTCTGCTTTTCTTGTATCTTTGAAAAAAAAGTGTTAAAATTTTATCTGTAAATGAAAGCGTTTTTCGCTTGTTTTAGGAGGAATTTATCATGTTAAAAGGGATAGCGGCAAGTGCTGGTGTATCCGTAGCTAAAGTCTACAAATTAGAAACACCAAAAGTTGTTATTGAAAAAAAAGCAGGAGTAGCTGAAGAAGAAGTAAAAAAATTCGAAGATGCTCTAGAAAAAACTAAAAAAGATATCGAAGGAGTAAAAGAAAGAGCAGCTAAACGTTTAAGCGATGAAGAATTAGCTGTATTCGATGCTCACTTGATGATGGCTGGTGACCCTGAATTAGCTGGTCAAATTAAAGCTATGATCGAAAATGATGGTGTAAATGCTGAATATGCAACTGAACAAGTAGCTAACCAAATGGTTGAAATGTTCGAAAGCATGGATAATGATTATTTCCGTGAAAGAGCAGCTGATATTAAAGATGTTACTTTCCGTTTAAAATGTAACTTATTAGGATTAACAATTCCTGATTTAACAAGCATTGCTGAAGATTCAATCATCGTTGCTCACGACTTGACTCCAAGTGATACAGCTCAGTTAAATGAATTTGTTAAAGGTTTCGCTACTGAAATCGGTGGTAAAACATCTCACTCAGCTATCATGGCTAACTCATTGGAAATCCCTGCAGTTGTAGGATGCCCAGGTGTATGTGATGCATGTAAAACTGGTGATACTTTGGCATTAGATGCATTAGATGGTGTTGTTGAAATCAATCCGGATGAAGCAACAATTGCTAAATATGAAGCTAAGGCAGCTGCTTATTTAAAAGAAAAAGAAGAATTAAAAGTATTGAAAAACGAAAAATCTGTAACTACAGATGGACACGAAGTTGAACTTGCTGGTAACATCGGTGGATTCAAAGATGTTGAAGGTGTATTAACTAATGGTGGTGAAGGTGTCGGATTGTTCCGTACAGAATTCTTATACATGGATTCAGATCACTTCCCAACAGAAGACGAACAATTTGAAGCCTACAAACAAGTATTAGAAGGTATGCAAGGTAAAAAAGTTGTTGTACGTACATTAGACATTGGTGGAGATAAACACTTATCTTACTATGAGTTCCCTCAAGAAATGAACCCATTCTTAGGATATCGTGCAATCCGTCTTTGCTTAAAAGAAACAGATATTTTCAAAACTCAATTACGTGCATTGTGCCGTGCATCTGTTTATGGAAGACTTTGCATCATGTTCCCAATGATTGCTACAATTAAAGAATTCCGTGATGCGAAGGCAATCTTCGAAGAAGTTAAGGCTGAATTAGTTGCTGAAGGTGTTGCAGTCAGTGACAGAATCGAAGTAGGTATGATGGTTGAAATTCCTGCTGCTGCAGTTCTTGCTGATCAATTTGCGAAATATGCAGACTTCTTCTCAATCGGTACAAATGACTTGATCCAATACTCAATGGCTGCTGACCGTATGTCTGAACACGTTTCTTACTTGTATCAACCATACAACCCAAGTGTATTACGTTTAGTTGCTAACACAATCAAAGGTGCTCACGAACATGGTAAATGGGTTGGAATGTGTGGAGCTATGGCTGGTGAACCACATGCAGTTCCTATCTTATTAGGTTTAGGTCTTGACGAATTCTCAATGAGTGCTACTCAAATCTTAAAGGCTCGTAAGGTTGTTAAATCTTTAAGCTATGAAGAAATGCAAGGATTAGCTCAAGAATGCTTAAATAAAGACACTGCTGATGAAGTTTTAGAAACAGTTAAAACTAAATTAGGTGAATAATTGATTCGGGGTTCTATTGAACCCCTTTTATTTTGTAGGGGGAATATATGGTGCGCCAGTTCGGTGTAGTTGATTTAGTTAGGTGCAACTCCTAACCTGGTAACTCTTGGAGCAAAGAGGCCAGTATCTAGTCCTTGGGCATTGTATCGTGAGGTACAGTGTTAAGCGTAGGAAGGAAAGACTTAGAGCCCTAAAGCGAAAGCCTGAAGCAATCTAGCGTCGTTAGGCCCGACAAAGTGGTGGGTGATGCTCTCATATAAGCCGCAACCAATATAGGTTGAATCGTTATGCCAGATTCAATCGGACACCACCGGCGTTTTAAAGCAGGGCGAGAAGTCAAGGTATCAACTGCATACCTGGGAGGTCTTGCAGTTTCCGATAAACACGGTACTGTTGTTACAAGTGCCAATACCACAAGAACAACGGGAAGAACTGCAAGAAGTCCGATGAGGTCATAATGTAGCTATGAAGTGTATGAAAGTACATGGAGCGAAGGACCGAAACACAGTTACGTTTCTTGAAGGGAAACATGTTGAAAACACTGGAGGTTATAAAGACATGGGAACAAAACGACAAGATATAAGAACATTGTCAAAAAGACATCCTAAACTGGAAACGTTGATGAATCGAGTAGACAAGGAATCTTTGATAAGACAACATCGTCTACAAAAGAAAGACAAAGCTCCAGGAATAGACATGGTAACTAAGGAAGTGTATCAGGAAAATCTAAATGAAAATATAGATGACTTGATGCATAGACTAAAGAGTTTTAGCTATAGGCCACAACCCGTAAGACGAGTTGAAATCGACAAGGGAAATGGTAAGAAAAGACCTTTAGGGATACCAGTCTATGAAGACAGGCTCGTTCAAGGAGCCATGGCAGATATACTTAGTGATGTATATGAACCTAGATTTCTAGACTGTTCATATGGATTCAGACCAAACCGAAGCACTCATGATGCGATTAAAGTAATCAATGATACCATTATGCACAAGAAAATAAATTATATATTGGACTGTGACATTAAAGGTTTCTTTGATAACGTGAATCATGAGTGGCTCATGAAATTTCTTCGAAATGATATCGCAGACCCGAACTACCTGAGATATATAGCGAGAATGCTCAAATCAGGTGTCATGATAGAAGGAAAGTATGAGGATACTAGTGTAGGAACACCACAAGGTGGACTTATTAGTCCAATACTTGCCAATGTGTATCTACATTATGTGTTGGATTTATGGTTTGAAAAATGCATCAAGAAACAGTTATATGGAGAAGCATTTCTCGTAAGATTTGCGGATGATTTCCTAATAATGTTTCAATATGAAAGAGATGCACAAAGAGTATATGAAGCCATTATTAAAAGAATGGAACTTTTTGGATTGGAACTATCCAAAGAAAAGACACGAATACTTCCATTTGGAAGATACAGTGCCACAAGAGAATCTTTTGATTTTCTAGGATTTACACATTTCAATAGTAAGACAAGAAAAGGCTACTACACTGTGGGACATAAAATCAGTCGCAAAAAGAAGAAGCAATTCAAGTCAAATCTAAAGAAATGGGTCAAAGAGAATAGAAACACTCAATTTGACGAATTCATGAAGACATTGAACAAGAAACTTACTGGTAGTATTAACTACTACAGTTTAAGTGGAATGATTCGAGAGATTAAATGTCTTTGGCAACATTCGCTTTTCGTAACGTTCAAATGGATGAATCGAAGGAGTCAAAGAAGAAGTTTCAAATTGGATAAGTTCTGTGAAATATGGAATGATAGTATCATTCACCCATATATTCATGTAGATATATGGAGTGGTGACAAAGTCATTTATATCAAGAATGTTTAAAGTAACAGTGGGGAGCCGTATGCGGGAAAACTGCACGTACGGTTCTTAGAGGAGTTTATCTCCAACTGTTTAAATATTAGAGAAGGAGAAAATTTACTCATGAAGCTTATATGGAAATATTTAATGAAATATAAGAAATGGTTCTTGTTGGATTTTATAAGTGTATTTGGGTTTGCCCTTGTAGAACTTGGAATTCCAACCATCATTTCAGATATGATCGATCATGGTATCGAAACACAAGATACAGCCTATCTATATAGTCGTTTTGGTTTAATGGCCTTGATCAGTGTCATTGGTGTAAGTGGAGTTGTATTACTTGGGTATTGTTGCTCAAAAATATCGACAAATATTACGCGCGATATTCGTAATGACGTTTTTGAACATGCACAAGCCTTCTCGGCTGCTGAAATGGAAAAGTTTGGTGTATCCAGTATGATTACACGTACGAATAATGATGCTTATCAAATTATGTTGTTTTTAAATGTTATTTTAAAATCCGCGTTATTAACGCCTGTTATGATGTGTGTTTCGGTCATGTTGATTTTAAAAATTTCTTTAGAACTATCGTATGTAGTCTTAGCAACGATTCCTGTTGTTATTTTGGGCGTGATCATTGTTGCCAAAGTGAGTGAACCATTGAGTGAGAACCAACAAAAATCGATTGACCATATCAATCAAATTCTTAGAGAAAATATTACAGGAATTCGAGTGATTCGTTCTTTTAATAAACAAGAGTATGAAAAGAAACGTTTCTCAAAAGAAAATGATTTCTATCGTGATCAAAGCGCAAAATTATTTAAATTGATGTCTTGTACAGAACCATCTTTTTTCTTTTTGATGAATATCGCAACCGTACTTGTATATTATTTAAGTTGTACATTATTAAATTCAAATGCGGTTACCTTAGGAAATGTAGTGGCCTTTGTCGAATACTTATTCCACGTTATGATGTCTGTGCTGATTTTTTGTATGGTATTTATGATGTATCCTAGAGCCAATGTATCAGCTAAACGTATTATGGAAGTGTTAGATACAAAGCCAAGTATTGTCAATGATACAGATTGTATTTTATTGGATTCCATTCAAACATTAAGATTTAAGGACGTCACATTCTCTTATCCAAATGGTGAAGAAGCAGTGTTAAAGGATATTGATTTTTCATGTCATAAAGGACAAAAAATTGCCGTGATTGGTAGTACGGGATCTGGTAAGAGTACATTAGTCAAATTGATGAATCGTTTTTATGACGTAAGTCGTGGAATGATTGAAATTAATGGCGTGGATATTCGTAAATATGATTTAGAGAGTTTGCGTGCTCAAATTGGCTATGTTGCACAAAAGGCACATATGTTTAAGGGAAGTATCCGTTCTAATATTTGTTTTGGAAAACCAGATGCAAGTGATGAGGAAATGGTTCATGCTGCAACCGTTGCGCAGGCAAGTGATTTTATTTCCAAAAGAGAACATGGCTACTTGGATGAAATTGCGGAGGATGGAACCAACATTTCGGGCGGACAGAAACAAAGACTTTCCATAGCTAGAGTCATCTTAAAGAAACCTTCACTTTATATTTATGATGATAGTTTTAGTGCTCTAGATTTTAAAACGGATGCAACATTAAGGAAGGCATTAAAACCTGAAGTGAAGAATGCAATCTTCTTTGTGGTTGCCCAAAGAATTTCTACGATCATGGATTCGGATATGATCATTGTTTTAGATGAAGGTCAGATCATTGGAATGGGAACACATACACAGTTGTTAAAGGATTGTCGTGTATATCAAGAGATTGCCCATTCACAATTAACACAAAAGGAGTTGGATGATTATGAAAGAAACTAAGAAAATGAAGTTTACTGAATGTCTATCTCATCTGTTTGTGTTTATTAAACCATATCGTTTTAAGTTGTTGTTTGGAATTTTAATGGTTATTACAGCCCAAGTGACTTTCGCCTTAAATCCAACTGTTGAAGGTATGATCACAACGCAATTAGCTCATGATATTTCATCGCATCAGCCAATTCAAATAGATAAAGTAGTACATATTTTATGTATCTTATTTACAATCTATATTGTAAAGACAATATCACAATTTTTAATGGCCGTTTTTATGACGGATGCGATTCAAAAAACAATGTTTGATGTGCGTAATGCGATTGAAGATAAAATTCATCATTTACCGGTATCTTATTTTGATCAAGAAAAGACAGGGGAGTTATTATCGCGTATCACAAATGATGTAGATACATTATCGAATGCTTTGCAGCAAACTTTATCACGTGTGATTTCGGCTGTATGTACATTTACTTTTGTGTTATTTATGATGCTAAGAATTAATGTGTTAATGACATGCATCATTTTAGTGGCTTTACCTGTTATCGCGTTATTGTCAAAGTATGTAGTAAAAAAATCACAGCCTCTATTTGATGATCAACAAAATACATTAGCGGATTTGAATGGTACCATCAATGAATTGTATGATGGATATAGTGAGATTCTTTCTTATAATCAACAAGAACATGCATTAGAAAGATTTCAAAAGGATAATGAAAGAATGCGTGTATCTAGTTTTAAAGCACAGTTCGTATCGAGTTTGATCAATCCATTATGTTCTTTGATTACCTATTTAAGTATTGGTTGTGCCAGTCTTGTTGGATGTCTTCAAGTATTAAATGGAACGATTGCCCTTGGTCAGCTACAAGCATTTATTCGTTATATTTGGCAAATCAATGATCCGATTTCTCAAATATCTCAGCTATCAAGTGCTGTACAATCAGCCTTTAGTGCGATGTCACGTTTGTTTACTTTCTTGAATCAACCAATTGAAGAGGATGTTGTATCTAAATGTCAAATCGATGAAGTACATTCTATTGAATTTGATCATGTACAATTTGGATATGATGATAATCTATTAATGAAGGATGTAAATATTGATGTACATCAAGGTCAAACCATCGCAATCGTAGGTCCTACAGGAGCTGGTAAGACAACATTGACAAACTTATTGTTGCGCTTCTATGACGTAAAGGGTGGAAGTATTAAAATCAATGGTATCGATATTCGAGAATTGTCGTATCATGATTTAAGAAAACTCTTTGCGTTAGTACTACAAGATACGTGGTTGTTTGAGGGTAGTATTGAACAAAATATTGCGTATGGAAATGAAAAAGCTTTAAAGAATGAAATTGTGGAAGCCGCAAAACAAGCTAATGTCCATCACTTTATTCGTACTTTAACCGAAGGTTATGATACTTTGATCAATGAAGAGGGAAGTAATGTTTCTCAGGGTGAAAAACAATTATTAACAATTGCTCGTGCTCTTATAAAGAATCCTGAAGTATTGATTTTGGATGAAGCTACAAGTAGTGTTGATACAAGACTTGAAAGACGTCTTCAAGGCGCAATGGATCGTGTCATGGAAAATCGTACTTGTTTTGTGATTGCACACCGTTTATCTACTATTATCAATGCAGATAAGATTCTTGTGCTAGAACATGGAGATATCGTTGAACAAGGTACACATGAAGAGTTATTGAACTTGAATGGAGTATATGCAAGGTTGTATAATGCGCAATTCGCAAAATAAAGAGTCTGATCAGTTCAGACTCTTTTTGATGCCTTTGGCGATGGCTTTGGCAATATTGTTTGTATAGTTTTTAAGATAATATAAATCCGAATCATCTGATATAAAGCCTGCTTCAATTAATATCGCATCGACTTTATTATTGGCAACCACATATAATGGAGTTTCATTTGTATCTAATAGGCCTCGATTGGTTGAATAGTCTAATTGATCGAGTTGTGTGAGAATGGAGTTAGATAATTTGACTGTAGTCTTGTTAGTAAAATCGCAATAGATTTCATATCCACTCGCATCATATTCGCTTGAATTTAAATGAATGGATATAAATAAATCGGCATTCTTTTTCTGAGCTAAATTACAGCGTGCCTGTAGATCTTTTTTATTGTCGCTTGGCCAAGAAACAGAATCGCTTGTACGTGTATATACAACATTATAGCCATAGGACTTGAGTTGTTTTCCAACAAGTAAGGCGATATCTAAATTGATATCTTTTTCATAATCATCAAAATTGCTGATTGAACCTACGTCATAGCCTCCATGACCGGCATCAATCATAATGGTTTCTTTTGTACTTTTGGCAGAAACATTCATATTTGTTTCATTGAGTAATGTATAGGTACATCCTATACAGAATGTGAGTAAAAGTGTCATTAATAATTTTTTCATGGACTTATTAAAACATAGATTTCTTAAATATTTCTTAAATTACTGTCCTTTAAAATTAAGTTAAAACTGTACATTTTAAAGGATACAGTAAAATGTTACTATAGGGACAAGTTTTAAAAAGGAGAATGATTATGACAAATGAAACGACAAGAAGAATCGCAAAAACAGCTTTAATGATCGCATTGATCTTTGTATGTACATTTACAATTAAGCTTCCAAATCCAGCAACAGGTGGATATACACATATGGGAGATTGTATGGCATTTTTAGCTGTACTTGTCTTAGGTAAAAAGGATGGAGCTTTAGCTGCAGGTTTAGGTGCTGCTTTAAGTGATTTATTAACAGGCGCTATGATTTGGGTACTTCCAACATTTATCTTTAAATTCATTATGGGATATATCATGGGTGTTGTACTTGAAAAAGGAACGAATGAAAAATTCGATTGGATCGTTGGAGCTAGTCTTGGTGGTTTATTTCAATGTTTCGCATATACATTATTTAAGATTCCATTATTTACGGCAGCTGTCGCATTTGCGTCTGTTCCAAGACTTTTAGCTCAAACGATTATGGGATTAGTTATTTATGCGATTGTTGCGAATATCTTGGCTAAATCTAAAGTATTATCTTTACAAGGAGTTACCGCATGAAAAAAATCGATGCACATGCACATTTAGGCTATATTGGCGGATGGGCTAATGTAAAAATGGATGCCGATGAATTGATTTCATTAATGGACACATATGAAATTGAAACGACAATGATTTGTGTTTTGGATAATGAAGAAGCATATAAGGCTATGCAGAAATATCCAGGACGCATTGAAGGATGTGTCTATGTCAATCCTTTAGAACCGAATTGTTTAGATTTGATTGATCAATATGTAAAGCTTGGGTTCAAAGCTATTAAGCTTCAGCCATTACGTCATGCGTATTGTGCGGATAGTGAAATCGTAGATCCTGTATTAGATAAGGCCGAAGAATATGGAATTCCTGTTTGTATACATTCGGGACATCCACCTTATTCACTTCCTTGGCAAATTGGATTACTTGCCGAAAGACATCCCAACTGTAAAGTATTAATGATTCATATGGGACATGGTCATGGTGTTTATATTGATGCGGCATTAAAAATGGCTAGACGATATCCAAATATTTACTTGGAAATGTCGGGTATGCCAATGCATACAAAAATTAAAGAGGCATATGACACGGTTGGACGTGATCGTATAATGTTTGGAACAGATGGTCCTTTCCATCATCCTACAGTTGAGATGCAGAAAGTCTTAATGTGTGGCGTTGATGAACAGGGTTTAGAAGATATTTTCTATAACAACGCAAAGAAATTTTTTGATGTATAGACAAAACTAGTAACGGGTAAACCTCATCAATTTACCCGCTTTTTTATGCCTTCTATTTAACTATGGGGAGTGTTTTGGAGGTTTCCGTGAGGATGGTTTGTCCAAGTTGTAAAAAGAGAAGAACTTCATCGAAAGCACCTGCATCTAAGAATATCTGTGATTACATCTCGAACACCTAAGAACAAAGAGACTTAATGTTTCTTTGTTTTTTGTGCTTTATTGAGCACGAATAAGCAAACGTAATTCTTAGT
>NZ_CAKVMR010000063.1 GCF_934772795.1 uncultured Holdemanella sp. | reverse complement strand
TCTAAAGCTTGAAAGGCAAAGGATCTTGCATCTCCTGCATTAGCGATGATCCCAAAGGAAATCATTTCGACAGATTGTTCTGTCTTGTTTTCTTCAGCCATTTCCACAGCTCCTTTCTTATCTCAACTCTTTACAGTCTATACTTTAGTGTATAAAGTTTTTCTTGTCAAAGCGCTTTCAAAGCACAAAAAGTACTCTTTTATACACAAAATTAGTGTATAAATTAGTGTTTTCTGTATAAATCCACTGAATTCGACTTGATTTCGACTTAGTGTATATGATTTTTTAATCCATTTTAGTTTGTGTATAAACACAAATACACTATGTATAAGACGATAGAACTATCAAATATCTATTAAATGTAGTGATATAATTTAGACATGAAATTAATAAGAACATTTGAAATCACTACGGATGAGTTTTATGACTATCTAGAAGCTCAATTACTAGAAGAGATTTCCAAAACCACAAAAAAGAATGTAAAGAAAAGTGTAATCAAATCAGGTTATAGCTACGAAAACAAGGATGCCAGATCAAAGATTGTCATTGATAAGTATGTGCGTGGACAAATTTATCAATCTACAGTCAAATCAGCTACTTCATTTGTTCGTGTATGTTATGAAACACAAGAAACGAAAGAGGGGTTAAAAATCAGTTTTGAACAGTTTATGAGTGGAGATGAAAAGCTCCCACAAAAAAATGTTTTATATCGTACATGGCATAACTGGATCACCTTTGGTAGAATGTCTCACGTTTTATATGATATGCGTGATGATATTATTAAGATTCGTAATGGTGAAAAGATTATAAAGGGTAATATGCAGCCTGAAACGCATAAACATTTAAAGAAATTCTTAACAAAAAAAATAGAGGAACAAGATCAATAGTCTTGTTCCCCTTTTTCTTATAGTTTATTTAATATCATAATAATGGCAGCCATTTGATTATCATCAATAATTACTTTAAAAGCTTTTTCTAAAGGCTTTAATACTTTAGATACCACTTTGAAATCCTCTGGATAATCCTCTAAGATCGTATCTGCATCTTTGCATGCCTGCTTACAAACACCTTGTTTACAGTTTTCTAGTAAACATGCGATATGCACAAATAGACCTACCTTTTGATCTGGACTTAATGAATAAATAATTTCCAATTCATCAATAATAGAAGGAAGAATGGATTTCAATTTCGATATAGAAATACATTTGAATTGTTCTTCCAAGAAAGAATATACGGCTGAATAATCCAATTGTTTAGACTGAATCGGTTCAAACATTAAGATCTTATCAATATCTTCTGGCTTATTCTCAAATACTTTTGTCATAGAAACAAAAGGAATTCCCATTAATTTAGGATCATAACTCCCCACAAAACAATGAATACGATAGATTTTCTTTAAAGCCATGACTTGTGAAATCAACTCTTCACGTTTAGAAATAGCCAAAGGCACAGTTTTGAATCCTAAGTTTGAATATTGATCAATATACTGTTTCAACTGGAAGGCTCCACCCTCACCCGTATGACATAGTGTAATAATAATTTCTTTTCGTGAATCATTCATACGCAACATCGTCTTCATTTCACGCATTGTCGTATGATACACATACTCTAAATCTGTTTCCTGTGCACACTTTCTAGCCACATCTAAACCTAATAATGTGATTGGAAAGTAAATATAACGAATCTTAATATCGGTTTCTTCACTAATCGTATCTAACATTGTCTTAATGGAACCCATATCATAGATTACGACAATCCCTTGTCCATCATCAATTCGCTGAACCAGTGCTTTAATCTCTTGTAGAGCCGTAGCTGAATCCTTTTCTAAACACAAATCATAGGCATACACATTATTTGTGTGCGTTAAAGTATTTGTGACATCACGCAAAGAAGTCGCAACCCCTTTACCATGGAAAATATATAAAAGTACAGGATGTCCTTCTGTATCTTCTTCGTCTTTAATTAAGAACATCGTAATAATAACGATTTCTTCAATCGGTAACTCAATATCAAACTCATCTTTAAACATTTGTCCCAATTGAATGGATATTCCATATTCCTTTGGATATTCTTGTACAATATGTACAATTTGATTATCATCCACACGCGATTGATTCAACTGCAGTGTTAATAATGAGTTCATGTGTAGACAAAGACCATAGAATACTTGTGGTTGAATTTCTCTTTGAAGCTCATTTTTACAATCATCCATAATTTTAGATACCATACGAATAATTTTTGGATCCACAATCTTAGACAATTGTTCCGTATCATATTCATCATTAAAACTACGATAATAATTATATTTTTTAAACAACGTTGTGACATGATTATTAATAATATTATGAATGGTATCCGTATTAATACCACGCTTTGACAATTCATTATATTGACTACGAATTTCTGCATATAAATCGGGTGTATCATGATACCTAATAAATTGAGATTCCTCATGACAATCATAGATAAATAACATCTGAGATCCTAATTGTTCATATAGATCTGTTGATTGCGTTCTAGCTCGAATCAGACTTTTTTGAACCTCATTGTTTAAATCTGAAAGTGTGACTTCAATATTTGAATCTGGATCATCCATAACACGAACACACGCAGTTGCGCATGCTCTTTTGATTTCCATCTCCAACCCTTTTAAATTTAAAGGAAAGTTTGTTAATAATAAAGCCTCTAAAATCTCGCGCTTTACTTCAATATTCTTTTTGGCATTATTAGCCTCAATCATAAAGAAATAATTGATTAAGGCAAGTTTTTCACTCATAGGACGACTCGCTAAATCTGGCAATTGAATAACCATAGACATTCTTTGGCTAAACTCTGCATATCCATTTGGACCACAAGATAACACTAAGAATGTAGAATTGGCATCAATAAAGTCATTACGATCTTCACTAAACAACAATCCAGATTCCAAGAACTCCGATAATCGACTCTTTTCTGTTGAATTCAACAATTCAGCATTGTCAATAAACAACAGCCCTCCACGACTTTTCGCAAATAAAGAGTCTTCAATATTCTTTGGACTAAACAGTTTTTCGTCCAATTCCTCAATATTATTTTTGTAGTGGCGACAATTTATTTTATAAATCGGTGCACTCTCACTGAATACACCCGCTTCTTTACCATATAAATAAAGTGTATACACAAAGTGAGTGGTTCCACTTCCAGGTTTTGCGGTAACCAAAACATTTAAACTATTATTTGGATATAAAATAGCTGCTTTGGCAACCTGCAATGCATTGGCAAGACTTCCATCTGTACCAATCATCACTCTACCTACTGTATTTAATTCATTACCTGCTTCTTTTTGTGGTAAATAATATAATACGGGTCGAGTATTTGTCTTTTCTAGACGCGCATCTTTCACTAATTCATTTAATAAGGTCGAAACATTCGATCTTTGTAGCTGAAAATATTCCGCAATTACCTTCGTGCTAATTCCATCCTTAAAATCCGAATTGGTCATCAATTGTTTCTGTATAAATTCAAATACACTCTCTTTTGTCGTTTTCATCTTCTACACTCCATTATTCGTTTGAATTATACACTATTATACACAAAAGAAAAAGCCTACAAAAGTAGACTAATTCTGCATATGAATTATTTCTTCTTCAATCATTGGATATGAAATAAGTGTTTCACTATCCAAATTTTCATTAAACATATTTACACCACTGATTTGATGATTATTGTATGTCGTGTAATAGTAAATTCCATTTCTTAAGTCGCAACAAGAAGTATAAATTGTATATTCATACTTTCCTGGTTCGACTTCACAAAGACCTTTTTGTTGCTCAACACTACCAATAATATGGAAATATTGACTTAAATCATTCTTGTCACTTGTCGCATTCGCTCTAGTATAGGCAACACGCACAAATCTAGATCCACTTGATAAGTCTCCAGGAAGTCCCATAGCTCCAAAGCCACGTGAATACGCCTTTAAATCCAAGCCAAAATTATTTTCAGGTTGCTTGTTTGATAAATACATATAATCATTCAAGCGGAATAGTTGCATAGGTAATGGCGGATTGTTTGTCAAAACATGTGCTGGATTATCATGTACATGCATACCATCTTCCATACACTCAACGACAATGCTTTCATGTTCATCACTGATCATGTAGTGTAACTCAGCTACTGGAAAGTGTTCATTAAATGGTGTAGCACAAACATTTGTATTTTCCAATACAATTTTTGCCTCTTTAACACTCGCACATTGCGATAAGATCCAAGGAATGAATTCAAAGGCAGCCACATTGTTCTTACCTTCTTTAACTTCATAAAACTTTGCATTCCCAACAAAGTTTAATCCAGCCATTCCCAAACCTTTCTCATTCATGGCATCATAATATAATGGATACTCTTCAAATACGTGCGCCATACCAACTATCGCATAATGACTTTCATGTTGATCTAAATGTCTAAAATGAAAATCATAATTGCGTGGCGTAACAGCTACTTGTTCTCCATATGAAAATTCATAATCTAAATTCCTTCCAAAAAACTGATTAAAGCTTAATGCTGTACACATTAAAATCATCTCCTTCTGCTTGTAGCTTAACACAAAGTGGATAAGAATTCACTTATAATGAACAAATCAAAATATGTGTTCATTGCGTTCAGTTAAAAAAAACTATATATTCTAAGTGTCATAAGAAATGCCTTATCTTATGATTAACCCTTTGGAAAATTATTCAACCCTATAAACTCAAGATACATTTTTATCTTAATAATTTTCCTCTCCCTAAAGCAATGTCAAGCCCGGACATTGCTTTTTATTTTAGGGGATAAAATTCATCAATCACATCCAACAATTCATCAATGCTTAAATTACAGTCTAAATCAAGCCAATATGCAATCGTAGACAACATCCCCTGTTTTATAAATTCCATTTTATATTGTTCTTTTAAATTAAAACTATCCATTTCATGATGTTTAAACACATCTTCAAAACCAGTCACCATTTTAGAATAGAGCGGTGAATGAAAGCTCACACGATAAAACAACTCATTCTCTTTTATATACAACAAGATCAATCTCATATTTTCTCTTTTACTAGAAGAATGTGAATTTCTAAATATATGCCTCATATTTTCAGCATGAATAAGCCACATCTTCTCTAATACACCATATACATCTTCAAAATGATTATAGAAAGTAGAACGATTAATATGCGCATCTTCACAAATTTCTTTAACTGTGATTTTCTGTATATCCTTCTCTTCCAACAGCTTAGTAAATACATCTAAGATTGTTTTTTCATTACTCTTATATTGTTCGTTTGCCTTTTTATTCATATCCCATTATTCCAACACATATCTAATTATTGATGATTGTAGCATACACCTCCACTTCTTATAATACAAGTGTAAATTGAAAGTGAGGAAAACAAATATGTTAAAACTTTATATTGTACGCCACGGAAAAACTTTATTTAACCAAAAATACCTAATTCAAGGTTGTTGCGACTCACCACTAACAGCTGAAGGTATTCAACAAGCCCAGAAACTTCATGATGAATTAAAAAACATCCCATTCCATGCTTGCTACGTATCTCCAATGCATCGTGCTATTGAAACAGCTACAACAATCACGCAAGATCGTGATATTCCACTTTTTATCAACAACAACCTAAAAGAATTCAATTTTGGATCAATTGAAGGAGATAGTGAAGAAAAACTAAAGACAATTTATCCTATATTACATGGACAAACAGTAGATGGCTTTGATGGTGACAACATGCAAGATTTCACAAAACGCATATTAAAAGGTCTTGATGAAATTTATAAAGATAATAAAGACGGCAATATTCTAGTCGTTACACATTCTGGTGTTATTACAGCCTTATTAAATTCCATCAGCAACTTACCTGAAAAAGATATTATTCGCATTAAAAACTGTTCTGTAACCCAATTAGAATGGAATTATGGTTG
This sequence comes from uncultured Holdemanella sp., assembly GCF_934772795.1. GTDB lineage: Bacteria > Bacillota_I > Bacilli_A > Erysipelotrichales > Erysipelotrichaceae > Holdemanella. The sequence continues at coordinate 6,389 of NZ_CAKVMR010000063.1, read as the reverse complement.
GAAATTGTGTAATTAAAAAGACGGAACTCCGTCTTTTTTAGAATGCGAATACAATTCCTACAACGGCACTAGCTACAATAAACCAAATTGGATGTAATTTTGGTTTATACTTACTAAACGCAAGGAATACAAATAAACAAATAAATTGTTTCCAATGAAATGTAGAGAAAGTATAATCACCAAATAAAGTTGTCACCAAAATATCGATGGTAGCCACCGCAATAAAGGCCACTACGGCCGGTTTTAATCCGGCAAAGATTTGTTGGACTAGCTTTGCCTCTTTAAATTTCTCTAAAAAATTCGCAATGATACATATAATGATCAAACTCGGTAAAACCAAACCTAGTGTTACTACAATCGAACCAAGTACGCCATATTGACTAAAACCAACATAGCTAGCCATATTTACACCCATTGGACCTGGTGTAGATTCACTTACGGCAATCATGGTAGATAGATCACTCATTGTATACCAGCCATAACGAACGCCAATTTCTCTTAAGAAAGGAATCGTCGCAAGACCGCCGCCTACCGCAAATAGTCCAGTCTTGAAAAATTCTAAAAACATCAATAATAATTTAGTCATTTTTCTTTAACCATCCTATTCTAGAGAAGACAACACCCGCAATACCTGCACCAATCACAAGTAACACCGTAGAAACTTTGGTAAACATCGCAAAAATAAGGGCCACCGCAAAAATCAAGAAACCAATCTTATTTTTAATATTCCCCTTACCTAGTTTTAATACGGCATTGATCATCAACATACATACAGCTACACGAATTCCATTTAGCGCATGTTGCACAATGGCTAAACTTGAAAAGTTTGTGATCAAACCCGCAATTACACTAATAATGATAATAGATGGAGTTACTACACCTAAAGTAGCGGCAATCGCTCCTGGAATACCGGCTTGATAGTATCCAATAAAAGTCGATGTATTGACCGCAATAACACCCGGTGTACATTGGCCAATCGCATAATAGTCCATCACTTCATCTTCGGTAGCCCAATGATATTTTTCAATAACTTCCTTTTGAATCATTGGCAACATGGCATATCCACCACCAAAAGTAAATAGACCCATTTTAAACCAAGAAACATATAATTGAATGAGTTTCTTCATTTTACTCTCCTTTTAATACAAATTTTTCAATGACTTCACAAACAGCACCCTGCTCACAAGTGGCGTTTGTGATATAGTCACAATCCGGTTTAATACCAGGCGCTGCATTTTGTACTCCTACACCTAAACCAGCATCTTTAATCATAGATAAATCGTTATAGTTATCCCCAATCGCAATCGTATCCTGAATATCAATATGTAATAGATCGGCTAGTTTTTTAAGTCCAGCACCCTTATTTACACCCTGATGATTAAATTCAATATAACGATTACTTGAATATGAAACATCCATATCAAATGTAATATCCTTTAGATCACGATCAATACTTTGAAGATACTCAAAATCTGTATTTGTATATAATACTTTTACAATTTCCTGTCCCTTTAAAAAATCAAGATTTTGATCAAATACCTCAATCATTTCCTGACGATTCTGCACATACCTTTTCTCATCTTCCGTTAAGTTATATGCATATACCGCATCTTTAGTATATACATGAATGACTACATCATATTTCAATCCACGCTTATATAATTCTTCAGCTTTTTCAAAAGAAATGCCTTCAAAATGTAAAAGTCGATTGTCTTTATTTTCAGTAATAGCACCACCATTATATGAAATCACATATTGATTGGCTTCATCAAAAAGATCCAATTCCTTTAATGTACCCTGAACAGTGTTATAGCCTCTTCCTGTTGCCAGTACAAATTTAACACCCAAATCTTTCAATTTCTTAATGGCTTCAATATCTCTAGAATCAATTGTTCGATCGGGTTTGATCAAAGTTTCATCTAAATCACACGCAATTAACTTATACATAAATACCCTCCCTTAGATATGGAAAAATTATAAACCATATGGTTTCAAAAAAAAAGTAGCACGAAGCTACTTATAATACAGAACCAATCACATGAACAATAAAGGCTAAAACCCACGCAAGTACACATTGCCATGCCACTACACCAATCGCCCATTTAGCACCTAGCTCTCGTTTAATGGATGCGATAGCCGCAACACATGGTGAATAAATCAAACAGAATACAAGTAAGGATGCAGCGGATAATGTCGTTAATGCACTATGTACACCACCTACAAATAGTACTTGTAGTGTAGAAACAACACTTTCTTTCGCCATAAATCCACTGATCAAGGATGTCACAATACGCCAATCTTGAAGTCCTAATGGCGCAAATACAGGCGCAATCCAACCGGCAACCATTGCCAAAATACTTTGACTTGAGTCTTTGACCATTTCGAATTGTAGGTTAAAGCTTTGAAGGAACCACACAAGTACAGTTGCCACAAAAATAACCGTAAAAGCTTTTTGTAAGAAATCCTTCGCCTTTTCCCACAACAATTGACTTACATTTTTTAATCCAGGCAAACGATAATTTGGAAGTTCCATCACAAACGGAACGGCTTCCCCTTTAAATAAAGTGTTTTTAAATAAGAACGCAATCAATATACCTACGGCAATGCCCAAAACATAAAGTCCTGTCATAACTAAACCGCCTTGTTTGGGAAAGAATGCATTCACAAAGAATGCATAAATTGGTAGTTTTGCGGTACAAGACATAAATGGCGTCAATAAAATCGTCATCTTACGATCTCTTTCACTTGGTAAAGTACGTGTCGACATAACAGCTGGTACCGTACATCCAAAGCCAATCAATAAAGGAACAATACTTCTTCCGGATAATCCAATTTTTCTTAATAGTTTATCCATAAAGAAAGCCACACGCGCAATATATCCACTATCTTCCATCATAGATAAAAAGAAGAATAAGGTCACAATGATAGGTAAGAAAGATAAGACTGAACCTACACCCGCAAAGATACCATCAATCACTAGACTATGTACGGCATAGCTTACGTGAGCACTTGTCATCCATGCATCTACAGCTTGTGTAATCCAATCAATACCTAGTTCTAATAAGCTTTGAAGCCATGCACCAACCACATTAAATGTTAGATAGAATACAAGTAACATAATCCCAATAAACATTGGAATTGCGGTATATTTACCGGTTAAAATACGGTCAATTCTTTCACTTCGAACACGCTCTTTACTTTCCTTAGGCTTTACTACAGTCTGTTCACAAACCCTTTCAATAAAGGAAAAACGCATATCGGCAATAGCCGCACTATGATCGAGTCCACGCTCTTTTTCCATTTGAAGCACAATATGTTCAATCATTTCTTTTTCGTTTTCATCTAAATCCAAACGATCAAGAATCAAGGTATCGCCTTCAATAATTTTACTAGCCGCAAAACGCAATGGAATATCTGCCTTTTTGGCATGATCTTCAATTAAGTGGCAGATAGAGTGAATACATCGGTGAACGGCTCCACCAAAATCATCTTCTCCACAAAAATCCAAACGTCCTGGTCTTTCTTGATATTTCGCAATATGAATCGCATGTTCAATCAATTCATCCACACCTTGGTTTTTAGCTGCAGAAATAGGTACAACTGGTACTCCAAGCATAGCCTCCATACCATTGATATCGATTGAGCCTTGGTTATTGGTCACTTCATCCATCATATTTAATGCGACAACCATCGGAATATTCATTTCTAAAAGTTGCATAGTCAAATATAGATTTCGCTCAATATTTGTGGCATCTACTATATTGATAATAGCCTTAGGCTTATCGTTTAACACAAAATTACGTGATACAATTTCTTCACTTGTATAAGGTGACATCGAATAAATACCCGGTAAATCGGTCACCATTGTATTTGGATACCCTTTAATTGGACCATCCTTTCGATCAACAGTTACACCCGGAAAGTTTCCAACATGCTGATTCGATCCTGTTAATTGGTTAAACAATGTGGTTTTTCCACAGTTTTGATTTCCAACCAAGGCATATGTCAAACATGTTCCTTCGGGCAAAGGATGTTCATCCGCCTTTACATGATACTTTCCATCTTCACCAAGCCCAGGGTGAACCGTATTATTAATATTCTCTGCACTTTCATGCTTTCGTGTTCTCTCATCAATTAATTCAACTAATATTTTTTCAGCTTCATCTAAACGAAGCGATAATTCATAACTATGAATCTGTAGTTCCATTGGATCGCCCATAGGCGCAAACTTTACAACTGTAACCTCGGCTCCAGGTATAACTCCCATATCTAGAAAGTGTTGTCTTAATGCACCCATTCCTCCAACAGCTTTAATCAATGCACTCTGTCCTATTTTTAGCTCTTTTAACGTCATGCATATCCCTCCCCCAATTAGTTAAAATTATAATCATCTTATTCAAGTAGTCAATTACAGTACTTGATATTTTTATTGACACAATCTGTTTACTTGTTTACAATTAAACTGTTCACAAGTAAACGTTAGGAGGGCATATGTTGACGATTGAAGAATTTTTACGCTTATCCAATCGATTGCGTGAATATTATGGCAAACAAATCAAAGATCGATTTGCGGAATATACCTTTTCACCCAACGAAATATCGATATTGATTTTACTACAAAACAACAATTCCATTACAACAAGTACACAACTTCGTGTTGTATTGGGCGTTTCAAAAGCTTTGGTTTCTCGAAGTGTTACAAGCCTAGAACAAAAGGGATTGATCACAGTTAAAGGAATTCCAAACGATAAAAGAATTTCACATATTGAATTAACAGAAGATGCGATTCCTGTATTAGAAAAAATCAATATTGAAATTGAAAAAATCAATCAAGTATTATTTAAGGATATTCCTACAAAGGATATTCAATGCATGATTGAGACAATGAATAAAATGAACGAAAAAATAGAAGGAGCAGATTAAAATGAAATTTTCAACAGCGTCCGAAGTGGATTTAGGACATGAAAAAGTTGGTAAGTTACTCTTTATGTTGGCGGTACCTGCCATTTTAAGTCAAATTGTTAACTTACTCTATAACGTAGTTGACCGTATGTATATTGGTCACATTCAAGATGTAGGAGCTATTGCCCTAACCGGAGTCGGTGTTTGTCTTCCTATTATTATGATTGTATCCGCCTTTGCGTGTTTAGTTGGTATGGGCGGTGCTCCAAGAGCCAGTATTTATATGGGAAAACAAGATAATCCAACGGCTGAAAAAATCATGGGAAACTGTTTTATCGCATTGATTGTGATTTCTTTAACTCTAACTGTATGTTTATTGGTTTTCCAAACTCCATTACTACAATTGTTCCAGGCAAGTTCAAAAACAATCGTATATGCCAAACAATATATGAGTATTTATGCCTTGGGAACGATTTTTGTCCAAATGACACTTGGTATGAATGCCTTCATTTCTTGTCAAGGCTTCTCAAAAACTAGTATGATGACCGTTTTAATCGGAGCTATCTTAAACATTATTTTAGACCCTATTTTTATCTTTGGATTCAACATGGGAGTAAGAGGTGCTGCACTAGCTACCATTATTTCTCAGGCCATCAGTGCAATCTGGGTCATTCGTTTCTTGAGTGGTAAACAAAGTGTTCTTAAGTTAAAAAAGGAAAACTTTAAAATTGTTCCAAGCCTTTTATTTCCTAGTTTAGCTTTAGGCATTGCACCATTTGTGATGCAGTCAACCGAAAGCTTGATTTCATTATGTTTCAATATGCAACTATCTAAATTTGGTGGAGACGTTGCGATTGGAAGTATGACCATTCTAACAAGTGTTATGCAGTTTGCGATGATGCCACTACAAGGATTAACACAAGGTGGACAGCCTATCATCAGCTACAACTTTGGTGCTAAAAATGCAGAGCGTGTTAAAAAAGGCTTCTTGCTTCAAACCCTATGTTGCTTCACATACGCAAGTATCATCTGGCTTTTAGTGGAATTATTCCCACAAGTATTTATTTCAATCTTCACAAATGATCCTGAATTAATGTCTATGGCAACATGGGCCATTCGTATCTATATGGCATGCGTATTATTAATGGGACTTCAAATTTCTTGCCAACAAACATTCATTGCGTTTGGCAATGCCAAGATTTCTGTATTCTTAGCCATCTTTAGAAAAATCATTGTCTTAATTCCATTGATTTTTATCTTACCAAGCATCCTATCCGATCATATCTTTGCGGTATTTGTTGCCGAACCTATCGCAGATTTTATTGCGGTAAGCACAACGGTAACGTTATTTATTAAAAACTTTAAAAAGACATTAGCACAAATGAGTTATGAAAAATCATAACTCATTTTTTATGTGTGCCGGGCATGGCATGAGTTCAGTTGGAGATAAACCAACCACAGGTAGTTACCGCCAAGTGTAGTGAACC
>NZ_CAKVMR010000062.1 GCF_934772795.1 uncultured Holdemanella sp. | reverse complement strand
TAATTTAGCCAAAGATCCTTTATTTATAAGGCTTATAAGCTTTACTTTACATTATTCTCAACTTTACATTATTTCCACAACGACGAATACCGGTCATTACCTTGATTAAATCAGTTCCAATAAATGGACGAATACGGCTCATATACAATTCACGTTTGATCATAAATCTTAGCCTCCTTTTGTAGTTAATATTAGTATATCACATTTATAATTGATAATTAGTGTTGAAAATACAATTTTATCAGTTATAACTGATAAAAAATGAAAATTGATAAAATATTTAAGTTACGAAATGAAAAATACCCACAAGAAATATGGGTATCAATTTAGATTTTTAATTGTGTTGTTTTGTTGATTCATTCCAGTTCACAGAACACTTTAAGATTTGATTTGGAATCTGTTCGTTGGTTCCTTTTAATGAATCAATTAAAATGGATGCAGCTTGATAGCCTTCATCATAGGCAGGCTGTACGATTGTTGTGACAGTTGGACTTGAGAAGTTAGTCCATTCTGTATTATCAAAGCCAATTAATCCAATTGTATCTGGCATTAGGTTACGGTAATCTTTTAATGCCAAATAAACACGTGGTAATAAGAAGCAATTGGCTACAAAGATGAGGGTGCGAACACCAAAACGCAATTCATTATAGAGTAGATCACGTAATGCATCGCTTGTTACATCATCAGCTACAACGTGGGTTTTGCATGTTTTTCCTTTTATTTCTAAAGCATGTAGAAAGCCAGTAGTACGCTCTAAACGTGTACTTAATACATGTGGATCTGCCGTGATCATAATGAATTCATCGTATCCATCATCGATTAGGTGTGTTCCTACATTTAATATGGATTCATAGTTGTTTGTCTTGACCCATTTTTCTTTATCCATAGATACTTGTGAATCAATGAATACAACATCTTTATTTTCTTGTTTGATTTTTGGAATTAATTCGGCAAAATGACTCGATGGCTGGATGATAAAACCATCCACTCCCATTGCCAACATGCGGTTGACATATCCTTTTTCATTTTCAAAATTATAATTACTGTTTCCAACAATCAACTGGTAACGATTATCTCTGGCAAAATCATCGATTCCTTTCACGATTTGATTCGCAAACGTGTTGGTGATATCTCCAATGATAACGCCAATTAAACGTGTTTCTTTTGCGTTTAAAGAGCGTGCTGCAATACTTGGACGATAGTTTGTCTCTTTGATGACTTGAGCAATTCTTGCTTGGGTTTCCTCTGACATTTTGTCAGTTTTACCATTTAGAAAAAAAGAAACTGTAGTTTTAGATGTCCCCGCTCTTTCGGCTATATCTCGAATGGTTATTTTTTCTTTCATAGTGGATCCTTTCAATACTTTTATTCTAACAGATATAAATTTTTCTAGCAAACGCGTTTACTATGCACGAACAATATATGTTTTTACTTTATCTTTTTTCTTATGTACGACAAATACTTTACAATGGAATGGTTCACCATCTAAGAATAATACTTTCTTTCCTTTATAGATTTCCTTATGGAATATGGCTACACTATAAGATTCATCTTCTGAAAGTATAAACTTTTTAGTGTGTACAATCGCATTATCTAGTTTTGTATCGTTGTTTTGAAGAACGAAATCATCTTTTGTTTCAATCGCTTTATCCACAAAACAAATGCATTGTTCGAAATGATTCGTGAAATCTTGTTCAAAATACAAAACATCATGTTCTAATTCTTCATTATAACGAAGGGAACATGGCTCAATATGCTTTGTGTATGGAATGTTGGATACAAGCTTTAAACCTTTTAAATCACTAGCATCTGGATCTAAATGAAAACGTGTAATCGCATGATGGCTACCATCTTCTTTTATTTCATCTACGATCATCCATACACCTGCATCTAATACAACTATTTTTCTTGTCCAAACCTGCAATGGATCATGACCTAATAGTGTTCCTTCATAGTAGTGAATACCATCTTTATGATAGACATAATTCTTTAATGGAACACCAAAATCTTCATATCCCCAACTATCCTTAGGTACACATGAGCAATGTTCATCTACAATCACACCATTATGACTTGCCATAGATTTTAAATGTATTCTTAGTGGATGATCTTCACGATATGTTAAACGTCCTGCATCAATACATACAGGATTTCCCTTATAGTAAATGGATACGTGTAAGTTATCACTATGTCCATGTCCACTGCCTAATGATCCGTTAGTAAACATGGTAAAATTGGCATCTTCTTTCCAAGAACTCCTTGATGTATACATACCACTATCTTTTCCATCAAAGTGAAGTTCGTTGGATTCAATGGCTTGACTTTCTAGATAGATCTTGGCATTTTTAGCTCCTAATGTATATAAAGATTCCATGTCAAAAGTATGAAATGCGATCGATTTCCATGTGGGTTCATTAAATAAGAAACTAGCACGTGTCATGACATCTTGAATATTACTGCGATCTGTATCCCCGAATGTTTCAATTTCTTTATGAGGGGTAGCCTGTAAGAAGATGGCTCTAGCCAAAGCATGAATTTGTGGCAATTCTTGTTCTGAATAATACATAGCTTTCATGCAGTAATTTAAGACTTCAATATGGTACATCGTGGATTGTTCCCAATGCATGCCATCCGGATAGACTTGGGCTTGAATCTGTCTTTTCCATTCATTCAATGCCCAAGTGTAGATGTCACTTTGTTCTTCAATCATAGGTAATACGCTAATCATAGCGCATGTTTGAATGCTTCCCCAGTTTGAAGTGATGTATTTTGGAATGTAATGTTCTTTTAAATATGCACACTGATCCAACATTGATTTTGAGATTGTTAGTATTTCTTCATCACTTAATAAATTGTTTGCGTATAAATAGGGTAGGGCTTCAAAGAAGTTCATTAAACGAATGCCTGTATCGAGTGTTCTTGTGCTTGGCTCTGGCTGAATGATTGGATGGGCTTCTATCCAGTTTAAAATGAGTGTTTTGGCATATTCAATATGATTTGATAAAACAAGATAGTTTAAGTAGTCCATACGATTCAGCATGAAGCACCATTCTTCATCATCATTCAATTGAATATTCCAGTCTAACGTTTCTAACTTGTAAGGAATCTGACAGCGTTCCATGTCCCACGACTTATCAAAAGTAAAAATGTTTTGAATCAGTTCTTCTGCTTTTCTTTTTACTAGAACTTGATCTTCTTCTGTTAATAATTCTTTTACGTGTAATACATCTTTTTTATCTGCCAAAAATTGTAGTTGTTTTTTAATGTAGGTTAAATTCATAAAGTCTCCTTAAAAAAGAAAAGGAAGCAAATTTGCTTCCTTTATGTATTAGGCTAAGATTCCTAAGCAGCTTAACGCAACACCGATAACAACAGTGATCAATACTAACCAATAAGTTGTAACACCTTTTTTCTTGATTAAGTAGTACATTAATGCTGTATATAATACTGGTAATAATGCAGGAGCAACTTTATCTAACATTGCCTGAATATCTACTGTAGATTGTTTAACACCTTCTTCAATAGCACCAGCAGAGAATGTGATTGCGACGTTCATTTTAACGAATGTTGCAGCTAAACCAGCGATAACAGTAACACCGATCATACTTGCAGCTTCAGAAATAACACCCATTTTTTCAGATAATTTGTCAATCATGCTTGTTCCTAGACGACGTCCATATCCACCCATAACAAGTTTGATTGCCAATAATGTAACGTTTTCGCAGATTAAGAATAATAATGGAGCAATTGCCACACCATCCATAGCCATAGAAGCAAAGATAGTTGAGAATAATGGAGCAATACAGAATTGTGATAATGAGTCACCAATACCTGCTAAAGGACCCATCAATGCCATTTTGATACCACGAATTTCATCGTATTCCATTCCGTTTTCTGCCATTGCCAAGTGAATAGAAGTGATAAATGGTAAGAAGTTAGGGTTTGTGTTATAGAATTCACAGTTATTGTCTAATTCTTCAGCCAATTTAGCTGGGTTATCACCATACAATTTTTTGAATGCAGGATACATAACTAAAGCGTATCCTAAACCTTGATAGTTACTATAGTTAAAACCATTTTGTAAGAAGTAAGCACGTAATGTAGTCTTAGTGTAATCCTTCTTTGTTAATTTAGATCCAGTCATCGTGTTCTACCTCCTCAGTTGCAGCTTGTGCGACAGCGACATTTCCAGCATCGTTATAGTGTTTTAATGCGAATACAGTTCCGACAATAGCAATACCGATTACTGGTACGCCTAAATAAGCGGCTAAGAAGTATCCTAATAATGCGAATGGAACAACTTCTTTCTTTAACATAACGCTCATGATCATAGCAAAACCGATAGCAGGTAACATACCACCAGCAACTGTTAATCCTTTTAATAACCAAGCTGGTACTAATGCTACTAATTTACTTAATGTATCCATGCTGTATGCACCTAAGAATCCTAATAAGAATCCAACAAGAGCAAATAACAAGATTGTTAAGTTAGAGTGTAAACGGAATTTTCCAAAGTCTTGTTTTTTCAATGCATTGTTTGCACTTTCTGGTGCACCTGCACGAACTGTATAAATAGCTGTTTGTAAGAATTGGATTGCGACTGCAAAAGGAATAGATAATGATAATGCACTTTCTGGTGTAACACCATCCATAGTGATTGCCATCAATGTACCAATGATACCAGGTCCGATTGGGTTAGGAGGAACAGTTCCACCAGCACCAACACCGAATCCCATAAATGCTAATTCAGCGATTGCTCCACATTGCAATGCTGTTTTTAAATCTCCACATACGACACCAACACCGAAACTTAAAACTAGAGCACGGTTAGTGAAAATACCCCATAACATTCCCGAGTAACAGAATGCTGTCCATAGACCGATGATTACGGCCTGTAACAATGTAATTTGCATATTTTTTATCTCCTATAAATAATTTTTAATATCTACTAATACACTTCCATCAGAACCACTTGGTGTAGTTTGTGTATTAAATTCAACGTTATACTTTTCAATCATTTCTTTTAATGCGGCCTTGTCTTCAGTACCTAAGAAAATAGAACGAGTTACTTTTTCTTTACCTTCACAGTTGTGAATGTTTCCAATGTTGATTGCTTTGATTGGAACGCCACCTTCAACTAGGCGTAGAGCATCTTTACAATCTTTAACAATTAAGAAGATTGTTTGAGCTGGATTTGCCTTGTGAATGATGTCGATAACTTTTTGAACTGAGTAAAAACGCATTGCGACATCCTTAGGAATAACAGTTTTCATTAATGTTTGTGCCATTGCATCTTGGCTTGCTTGATCGTTCGCAACGATGACTGTGTTAACGCCTAAAGATTTTACCCATAATTGACCTTGACCGTGAACTAAACGTTCATCGATACGTGTCATAACGATATTTGGTGTTGCCATTTTATCTCCTCCTTATTTTTACCAGTATGGATCCCATTGTTTGATTTGACGCATTAATGCTTCCATGTAGAAGTAGTCGCCCCAGATGTTTCCTTCATCTACGCCTTTACCACTGTGCCATGAATATACGCCATGATACAAGATTGGATCGCCTGGTTTGTGATCATTGTTTGTGTAGTTTTGAATCAATGAGCGAGTGATGTTGTCACAAGCTTTTTGATAAACCTTTTTACTTGGATCATCCTCTTTGATCCATTGATCCATTTCAAGCATTCCACATACTGCGATGGCAGCTGCACTTGAATCTCTTGATTGTTCTGGATCATTTGTGAAAATTAAATCCCAGTAACAAATATTGTCTTCTGGTAAGCGATTTAAAAAATAGTTTGTCATTCCTTTATATAGATCAACATATTCAGTGTTTTTAGTGTAGCGAACATTTAATGGGATTCCATAAATACCCCATGCTTGTCCACGTGCCCAAGAACTATCATCAGAATATCCTTGACGTGTAGCACCATGACTAGGCCCTCCAGTAACTGGATCCATATAGAATGTGTGATATGCACTCGCATCATCACGAATTACGTATTTACAACTTGTTGTGAAGTGTTTTGTTGCGGCATCCGCATAGTGATTATCACCAGTAACTTCACTTGCCCAATATAATAATGGGATATTTAACATGCAGTCGATAATGAATCGATAGTGTTCAGGACTATCTTTAGGTCCCCATGCCTGCAAGAACTGTCCTTTTTCTTGCCAACGCTCCATCAATTTATCAGCCGCCAACAATGCAGCTTTTTTCGCATGTTCATTTTTTGTAAGCTTATAGCCACTTACGCAAGATAGCGAATATAAGAATCCAAGATCGTGGTGATCTAATTCAATTCGATTTTCAACACGGTACAAGAAGCTTTCGATATTTCGATCAGCTAACTCTTTATATTTCTCATCATTCGTATATTCATATGCCAACCACAACATTCCTGTCCAGAATCCATCTGTCCATTCGATATTGTCGATGATTGGATACTTCAAACCTTTAGTACATGAATATGGGAATCGATCTTTGAAATATTCCATATTTAAATCAACTTGTTTTAAACATTCTTCAAACGCATTTGTTAGTTCTTCTTTTGTAAGGGCGGGTGTTGCTAAAAACTCTTGTTCTTTAGTAATTGGTTCGATATTTACTGTACGTACCATACTCTCCATAACCTCCTCAAAAAGTAAACTGGTTTACTAGACAACACCATTATTACACCTCAAAAATGGATTGTCAACACATTTTGTTTAAAATTTAACAAACTTTTGGAACGCTTTCCTATAATATATACAAAAAAATCAAAAACGAATAATTCTCATTTTTTAAGTTGACAAAACCGGTTTACTAAGATAGACTACAGGTGAACTGGTTTACTAAAGAAAAAAGTAAACGCGTACTAGACACACGCAAAAGTATAGAAAATGGAAGGTGGAACTATGGAATCGTATATGAATCGTATTTCCAACACAGGAATTGTACCTGTTGTTAAGATTCTAGAAAAAGAAGATGCATACCCATTAGCAAAGGCATTGCTTAATGGTGGAATTGATGTTATCGAAGTTACATATCGTAGCGAACATGCGACAAGTGCAATTCAAACTATTTCTAAAGAATTACCCGATATGTTAGTCGGCGCTGGAACTGTATTATCTGTAGATCAGGCAAAAGAAGCTGTAGAAGCTGGAGCTAAATTTATTATTACACCTGGGTTTAATACAAAAGTGGTTCAATGGTGTTTGGATCATGACATTGAAGTATATCCTGGTGTATCAACAGCTAGTGAAATTGAAATGGCTCTTTCAATGGGATTAACACAATTGAAGTTTTTCCCTGCTGAATCAAGTGGAGGCGCTAAAAAATTAAAAGATCTTAGTGCTCCGTATGCGAATGTTCACTTTATGCCAACAGGAGGCATTAACACAAAGAACATGCACGATTATCTTGCACTACCAAATGTAGAGGCAATCGGTGGAAGTTTTATGTTGCCAAACGATTTAGTTGTCGCAAAAGACTGGGATGGAATTGAAGCCTTATCAAGAGCAGCCATCAAGAGTTTGTTGGATTTTCAGTTAATTCATGTTGGAATCAACACAAACAGTCCTGAAGAATCGAAACAAGTGACAGATACATTATGTTCTTTGTTCCACTTTACACAATACACAAAGCCAAAATCAAATTTTGCCGGTGTAGGATTTGAGGTTTTACATAAAAAAGGCCGTGGAGAAAATGGTCACATTGGAATCTATACTCCATATCCTGAAAAAGCGATGTATCACCTTTCTAAACAGGGTGTGAAATTTGTCGAAGAAAGTATTACACGTAATAAAAAGACAAATCGAATCAACTTTGTTTATTTAGATTTAGAAATAGCTGGATTTGGTATCCATTTGATTAATCCAGATTTAAAGATGGAGATTTAATAAATATGAAACAAAAAGTAGTCACTTTTGGAGAGATCATGTTGCGTTTAGCACCAGAAGGATATTATCGCTTTGTACAAGCAGATACATTTGGTGCAACTTACGGTGGTGGAGAAGCCAATGTTGCTGTTTCTTTAGCTAATTATGGTTTTGATGCCAAATACGTAACTCGTCTTCCAAGTCATGAGATCGGTCAATGTGCCGTTAACTCATTACGTAAATATGGCGTAGATACATCTTATATTGCTCGTGGTGGAGACCGTATTGGTATCTACTATCTAGAAAAAGGTGCTAGCCAACGTCCTAGTAAAGTTATTTATGATCGTGCAGGATCTAGTATCTATACAGCTACAAGTGCGGATTTTAACTGGGATGAAATCTTTAAAGATTGTGCATGGTTCCATATTACAGGTATTACACCAGCTTTATGTGACAATGTTGCAGAATTAACAATTGAAGCTTGTAAGAAAGCCAAGGAACATGGCGTTAAGATTTCATGTGACTTGAACTATCGTAACAAGTTATGGTCAAAAGAAAAAGCTGGTGAAGTCATGGCTAAGATCTGTGAATATGTCGATGTATGTATTGCGAACGAAGAAGATGCAGCCGATGTATTTGGAATCAAAGCTAGCGATACAGATGTAACAAGTGGTGAAGTCAATCGTGAAGGATATAAGGAAGTAGCTAGTGAATTGACACGTCACTTTGGATTTGAAAAAGTAGCTATCACATTAAGAGAGTCTATCAATGCCAACATCAACAACTGGTCAGCTATGTTGTTTGATGGAAAAGATTACTATTTCTCAAAGAAATATAAGATGCAGATTGTGGACAGAGTCGGTGGTGGAGACAGCTTTGGAGCTGGATTGATTGCGGCATGCCTAGAAGGCTATGATGCTCAGTCAACAATCGAATTTGCGGTAGCTGCAAGTTGTTTAAAACACTCAATTGAAGGTGATTTCAACATGGTAAGCATGGATGAAGTGTTGAAATTAGCTGGTGGAGACGGTTCAGGCCGCGTTCAAAGATAAATAGAAAGAAGAGTAAGAATATGTTTGAAATGAAAGATTTCTCATTAGAGGGAAAAGTTGCCTTAATTACTGGGGCAAGTTATGGTATTGGCTTTGCGATTGCGACAGCTTACGCAAAAGCAGGAGCTACAATTGTATTTAATGATATTAAACAAGAATTAGTAGATAAAGGTTTAGCTGCTTATAAAGAAGCAGGAATCGAAGCTCATGGATATGTATGTGATGTTACAGATGAAGATGCAGTCAATGCTTTTGTCGCAAAAGTAGAAGAAGAAGTAGGAACAATTGATATTTTGGTTAACAACGCAGGAATTATTAAACGTATTCCTATGTTGGAAATGAGCGCAAAAGATTTCCGTCAAGTTATTGACATTGATTTAAATGGACCATTTATCGTAAGTAAAGCTGTTATTCCTGGAATGATCAAAAAGGGTCATGGAAAGATTATCAACATTTGTTCAATGATGTCTGAACTTGGTCGTGAAACAGTAAGTGCTTATGCAGCGGCTAAAGGTGGATTAAAAATGTTAACTCGTAACATTTGTAGTGAATATGGTGAACACAATATCCAATGTAATGGTATTGGTCCAGGATATATCGCAACACCTCAAACAGCTCCATTACGTGAAAAACAACTAGATGGTTCAAGACATCCATTTGATCAATTTATCGTAAGTAAAACTCCAGCTGCTCGTTGGGGAGAACCACAAGATTTAATGGGTCCAGCTGTATTCTTGGCAAGTGATGCAAGTAACTTTGTCAATGGACATGTATTGTATGTAGATGGTGGTATCTTAGCTTATATTGGAAAACAACCAGAATAGAAAGAGGAAGGGTCAAGTATATGAAAATCGCATTAATTAACGAAAACTCACAAGCTGCAAAAAATGCACAAATCTATGAAGTATTAAATGAAGAAGCTCAAAAAGCAGGACACACTGTATTCAACTATGGTATGTATTCTGCAGAAGATGATGTTCAATTAACGTATGTAAAAAATGGTTTATTAGCATCTATCTTATTAACTACTAAAGCTGTTGACTTTGTCGTAACAGGATGTGGAACGGGACAAGGAGCAATGCTTGCTTGTAACTCATTTCCTAACGTATTGTGTGGACACATTACAGATGCTGTTGATGCTTACTTATTTGGACAAGTAAACGATGGGAACTGTATCGCTATGCCTTTTGCGCAAGGATTTGGATGGGGTGCAGAAATCAACCTTCACTACACTTTTGAAAAATTATTCTCAGAAACATTTGGTGGTGGTTACCCTAAAGAACGTCGTGAACCAGAACAACGTAATAAAAAGATCTTAGATCAAGTTAAAACAGTAACTCATCGTCCATTGATTGAAATCTTAAAAGAAATCGATCAAGAATTCTTGAAAGAAACGATTTCAGGTGAACACTTCGCAGAATATTTCTATCCAAACTGTCAAGATGATGAAATCGCAAACTATTTAAAATCACTATAATAAATAAAAAGTAAATTCTCTCCTTTAAGCGAATGAGTTTGACGGGAACTCATTCAGTGTCATTGATTCATAATAATAAAAAGGCTGTGGACTAAGCGATATTGAAGTCGCTTTCTGTCTTACAGCTTTTTCTTTCTTTTACTATGAATGGTAAATGGAACAAACTGAGTCCAATCACTCCAAGCATGATCACTCTAAATAAATAGATATAGTATCCATGATCTAGGTTAAGGAATGGAAGTCCTTCTAATGGTGGTCTTACAATAAACATAAAGTTTGTGTCATAGACTGCCAAAATAGAATTCATATACAAGTTAAAAATTAATAACGCAAATAATACAACTAAATTGTCTTTAAATGCCTGCATGCCTAAGTTTGCGTGTTTGAAACGAATCAAATATAAAGAAAACCATGTTAATGCTGCATGATACATGAAACATTGATATACATTGGCTACATTAAATTCAACGCCATAAGTTGGAATCAAGATAGCTGCGATTCCTCCACAAGTACCAACAACCGCAAAGAAGTTGATCATTTTTTGCTTCAATGGTCCATCTTTTCCAAAAGTGATGTATGCCGCAATAAACAATAATATACTGCAGATATGGAATGGAAGGGATTGCGGATTTAAGTGCATTCCTCCATGTGTACTTGGAATCATATCTGACATCATTTTTGTGGTTTCGCTCAATAAACATATAAACATAAAGAAGTAACAAGCATTTTGTAGCGTGAAATCTTCTTTTTTCGCATAGTGATTCATAATTAGGATAAATAGAATACAAATTCCTATCCATATAAAGTGTTTTGTAGTAAACATATGCCCTCTCCTTGTAGTCAACAGATTATATCATTCAAAACATAAGTAAACAATGATAAAATTCTTAAACTTATCTTAAATTAAGTGGTATACTAAGGCGTCAGGGAGGCTTTTATGAAGAGAATTGATTTTGAAAATGATACAGTGACAAGAAATATAGTAAATGCTGCTTTTCCATTGTTGGTGGCCCAAATAATGAGTCTTCTTTACAATGTTGTGGATCGTATCTATATTGCTCGAATTCCTAGTATTGGTACATACGCATTAGGAGCTATCGGATTATGTTTTCCTTTGATTGTGATTATCAACGCATTCGCAAATCTGTTTGGCAGTGGTGGTGCACCATTGTTTTCAATCGGTCGAGGAGAAAAGAATAGTACAAAGGCAAATTTAGTGATGAATACATCTTTTACAATGTTGATAGTATGTTCGATTGTTTTAATGATTGTTCTTTATCCCTTCTTAAAGCCTATATTAACTTTATTTGGAACATCCACATCGGCCATGAAATATGCTTATCCATATATGATGATATATCTAATAGGAACATTACCTTCTATGCTTACTTTGGGGATGAATCCATTTATCAATGCGCAAGGCTATTCAACGGCAGGTATGTGTTCAGTATTGATTGGTGCCATTATGAATTTAGTGTTAGATCCCATATTTATTTTCTTATTTGGATTTGGTATTCAAGGTGCTGCCATCGCAACTGTACTTTCTCAATGTATATCTGCAGGCTTTGTATATTGGTTTTTAAAGAATCGTTCGGAATTAAAAGTAAGATTACTTAAAAAAGAGGAATTCATTGATTGTAAAAGCTATGCGCAAAATATTATAAGTTTAGGAAGCAGCAGCTTTATCATGCAGCTGACAAACAGTTTGGTTTCCATTTGTTGTAACAACGTGCTATCCATAACAGGTGGAGATATTTATATTTCGGTAATGACTATCATTTCAAGTGTAAGGCAATTAGTTGAAACACCGATTCATGCGATCAATGATGGTTCTAGCCCAGTTTTAAGCTACAACTATGGAGCTAGAAAAGCAAGTCGTATTCGTAAGGCAATTAAAATCATATCAATACTTGTCTTTGGCTATACAGCCATAGTTTGGAGTTTCATTATTTTAATTCCACATATATTGATTCAAGTCTTTAGTTCAGATCCTATATTAATAAGGAATACCGTGCCAGCTTTAAAACAATATTTTGCAGCCTTCATATTCATGGATTTGCAGTATATTGGTCAAAATGTATTTAAGTCATTAAATAAAAAGAAACAAGCCATCTTCTTTTCGGTATTAAGAAAAGTTATTATTGTCGTTCCTCTTACATATATTATGCCACTTTATCTTCATATGGGTACAGATGGTGTTTTCTTGGCAGAACCTGTATCGAATGTGATTGGTGGAAGTCTTTGTTTTGTAACAATGTTAGTAACGATCATGCCAGAATTAAAGAAAATGGAAAATAAAAATGTGATAAAATGATATCCGCGAGGTGCGCCAGTTCGGTGCCAAATATATAACTGGTGGGAATCCAGTCTGGTAAAACCTAGCAAGTTGCCAGTA
>NZ_CAKVMR010000061.1 GCF_934772795.1 uncultured Holdemanella sp. | reverse complement strand
GGTAAGCCGTATGCCTTAGTAGGGCACGTACGGTTTGACAAGGGGCGGTAGAATTAAAATTCTGTCGCCTACTTTTTTTTGAAGACAATTATTTTTTCTGTGCTCTGACTTTCATCGAAAGTATATCCTAAATCTGAAAATTGAGTAATATCTTTGATTTCTTGAATGTTGTTTTCGGCAAGATAGCGAACCATAGAACCTCTAGCCATCTTGGCATAAACACCTTTTTCCTTACCATTTTCTTCGACAAAACGAACATCAATCAATGGTTTATACTTTCGGATGATTTTGGCGTATTCTTCACTCGCCAGATTTAAAATGGGTTCATCCATTTGTTTGGCAAGATCGTCTTTCCAAAAGTCATACAAAGAGAATGGGCATTTTGTCTGCATTTCTAAACGATAGGGTGTGATCGCATCCAGGGGTTTTAAAAGACCATAAAATCCGGAAAGAATGTAAAGATGTTGTTGAATATATTTCATTTGATCATCCGTAAATACATGGGGTGCCATATATTGATATTGAATACCAGAATAGCTCAGTATGGCTGGCGTTGTATTTTTGTCTAGACGCATATTTTGAAATTGATCAAAAGTACTTTGTGCAATTGTGTCAGAACATTTTAAATAAGACTTTAATTCTGAATAATCTAAACTTTTAATATGATTTAAAAGTTCAGATGTCTTGGATAAGAATAGGGGTGTTGTACACTCTATGTTGATATCATCGATCATTTTCATTTTCTTAGCAGGTGAGATAATTATTTTCATATTAATATTGTATAATATGTGTCAAGAAAAGGAAGTGAAGATTATGGTGAAAACTGAAGAAATGTTGAAGAATTTAGAGGAATTGATCAATACACCGAGTGTGGTTGGCTTCTATCCTGAAATCCATAAAAAATTAGCGGAGATGGTAGGAAAGTTTGGGTATGAACTTGAGTTTGATAATAAACGAACAGCCTACGTACGTGTACCAGGAAAAGATTCTAGTAAGACAGTATGTGTAGGTGCTCACTTAGATACAATTGGTTTACAGGTTCGTCATGTGATGGAGAATGGATGGATCGAAGTGAAAAACTTGGGTGGAGTCAACTTTCATAATGTGGAAGGTGAAAATGTGTATATTCATACGCGTAGTGGAAAAACTTATGAAGGAATGGTAATTTGTAAGTCGCACTCTACACATGTATTTGATGATGCGAGAAGTCGTGAGCGTGATAAATTTAATGAAGCTATTTTATTGGATGAAGATTTTAGTTGTGCTAAAGATGTATATGATCTTGGTATTGAACATGGGGATTTGATTAGTGTAGAACCACGTTTTAGACGTACAGAATCTGGTTTTATAAAATCTCGACATATTGATGATAAGGCTATGGTTGCAGCCGTGATTGATGTATTGCGTCAATTGAAAGAAGAGAATCTAAAACCTGCTTATGATACTTTATTTGCGTTTCCTATTTATGAAGAAATTGGCCATGGTGGAGCTTATGTTCCTAGTGAAGTGAGTGAATATGTAGCTTTGGATATTGGCTTGATTGGGTCGGATAATCATGGTTCTGAAAAGAAGGTTTCCATTGGAGCTAGCGATAACTATTCTCCTTATGATTGGGGATTAACAACTAAAATCATCAATTTGGCAAAAGCGAACAATATCAACTATTGTGTAGATACCTATTATCGTTTTGGCTCAGATGCCACTGCGGCCATTCGTGCAGGAAACAACATTATGCCTGCAGTATTTGGAGTAGGTTGTATGAATTCGCATGGCTATGAAAGAACGAGTGTTCAAGCGATTGAGGATTGTGCACGTTTAACATTGGCTTATGTGCTAAGTAAATAAAAAAAGAGATATCTTGCGATATCTTTTTTGGTTGAACTAAAATGTGAAATGGATTTGTTCAACCATATACATTCTAAATGATTTTTAAACGTATTCATAGACCGAAAAACGATATATGGTCGATGAAAGAAGAAAAAATAAATATTTGTTAAAGAATTTCCGATAATTCATATCCATTATGGATTTGATTCAACATTTTTTCTTTTGTTTGTTTAAATAAATCAAATTGCTTTTTAGCTTCATTTACGTTTTGATACACCTTCCAATCTCCGACTAAGTAATAGGGTTTGTGTTCAATAAATCCAATCACGTCATCTAAGGGATATCCAAGAAATACACCTATTTCATGAGGAAAGTTTTTAGTGTTAAGTCTTTTTTTGAGTTCTTGTATACACAGTTCAAAAGTATTTGGATATTGATAGGATTTTAGAAAATTTTGAACTGCATTTGAGGAAATATAGTCTTTAAGTTTGGAATTGTATACATAAATGGTGTATTGAGTTTCTTGTTCTATGAGGATAAAGAAAATCCCTTTTGAATTGAATTGTTGATTGTATTGTTTGATAAAAAATCGAATACTATCGTCGTCTTTTGGAAGGTGGAACATATTGGCATATTTATATTGCTTCAGTGCAGGTGCACAATAATTGGCCAATAGTGACTCAAAACGTTGTTTCGGCATAATTAAGCTCCAATTGCTGCTTTGATGTTTTCGATATCTTCAGGTGTACCAGAATTTTCTACTTTATATAGAATTTCACAACCATAATCTTCACTGATCTTATCGGCTGCCTGGCAATATGCGTCACCATAATTTGTATCTCCGGAGCAGACAACACCTTGAATCAATGTGCCATTTGCCATCAAGAAGCTTTCGACTTCAGCAGGAACATCGCCATATCCATCTGTATAAGTAAATAAGATGTATGGTTCATCGATGCTTTCAGATCCATCATTGATGCGTAATGCATCAATACCTAATGAACTGATAATTTCTTCCACATTACCAGTACGACTTGCGAATGCATATTTCATGATTTTACCTCCTTAAAAGTTAGACGTAACTAACTGTCATTAGTATAACTCTATAAGAGTTAGTTGTAAATAACTTTTTTCAGAAATTTTTTTCTTTATGATATACTAGTTCTGTTTAATGGGAGAGGTTTTATGCAAGTAAAAGATATGACGAAGGGAAATGAATTAAAGTTGATTTTTTTGTTTTCCCTACCTTTAATGCTTGGAAATATATTTCAGCAGCTATATACAGTTTGTGACACAATCATTGTTTCTAGACATCTTGGTGTGAAGGCGTTAGCAGCCATAGGATGTTCGGATTGGCTAACATGGATGGGAATTGCAGTTGTGACTGGGCTTGCCCAAGGCTTTTCAATTCCGATAGCCCATGCGTTTGGTACGCATGATAAGAGTAATGTACAAAAATGTATTTCTACTTTAGTTGTGAATGCGATTCTATCAACAGTGGTTTTATTGGCTGTGATTTATCCGCTTCTATCAAATATTTTAATTTTATTAAAAACGCCAGCCGATATTATGGATCGAGCTTTAGCGTATACACATGTTATTTATATCGGTTTGTTTGCGACTATGTTTTATAATGCGCTTGCCAGCATTTTACGTGCTTTTGGCAATTCTAAAACACCTCTACAAGCTATGATTATAGCCAGTATTTGTAACGTCGGTTTAGATGTATTATTCGTGATGGGACTTGAGTGGGGAATCATTGGTGCTGGTGTTGCGACAGTTATTGCACAGATTTTAGCTGGATGTTTCTGTTTGTATCATGTATTAAAATTGAAAGAATATATGCCTACATCAATTTGTAGAGATATGACATACTATAAAAATCAATTTAGATTAGGAATTCCTATGGCACTACAAAATGTTTTGATTTCAATTGGTGGTATGGTATTAACGAGTGCTGTAAATCGATATGGAACTTATTTCCTTGCTGGATTTACTGCTATGAACAAGCTATATGGAGTGCTTGAAATTTCAGCTGTTTCTTATGGCTATGCCATGGTTACATATACGGGACAAAATTATGGAGCACATCGTTATGATCGTATCAAGAGTGGTGTAAAAAAAGTTGTTTTACTATCCTTGGCTACTTCCATCTTGATTTCTATTATACTTTGGATTTTTGGTCCATTCTTCTTATCTTGTTTCATATCAAAAACAAGTGAAGGTGCCGAACAAACTATGACATATGGATTGAATTTCTTAAGATGTTTAACGGTTTTCCTTCCAATTTTATATATGTTGCATGCATATCGCTCTACGATTCAAGGTTTATCCAATGCCTTCATTCCTATGGTATCTGGCTTATTTGAGTTATTGATGCGAATTTCTGGAGCTTTGATTCTACCTATTTATTTTGGCAAAGCGGGACTATATCCAGTAGAAGTATTGGCATGGATTGGTGCTGTTATAATTTTGATTCCTAGTTATTATTACATGGAAAGAAATTTTCAAGATGTTTCAGAAAATAGTTGACAAATTGTTTCATACAGAATAAAATACGTACATACATAAAGCAAAGGTGCTTATAGTTCATGAAATACATGAGCTGTAAGTGCCTTTTTCTTTTGTGTAAGGAGGGAATATTATGGAGAAGATTTTAACAGAGGTATTTGGAATATGGTACCTAATCGGAGCTGCATTTGTATTCTTTATGCAGGCTGGATTTGCGATGGTAGAAGCCGGATTTACAAGAGCCAAGAATGCCGGTAATATCATTATGAAAAACTTAATGGATTTCTGTTTAGGAACTGTTGCATTCTTGATTATAGGCTATAGCCTATTGATGGGACAAGATTTTGCGGGACTTGTTGGATGGGGAGAAAGTCCATTGACAGATTTTGCCGGAACAAACTGGTCAAGTTTTACATTCAACTTAGTATTCTGTGCTACAGCTGCTACTATTGTTTCTGGGGCTATGGCAGAAAGAACAAAATTCATTTCTTATTGTATTTATAGTTTTGTGATTAGCTTGATCGTATATCCAATTGAAGCACACTGGGTATGGGGCGGCGGTTGGCTAAGTAGCCTAGGCTTCCATGATTTTGCCGGAAGTGCTGCTATTCACTATGTTGGTGGTTTAACTGCTTTAATTGGTGCATGGATGTTAGGTCCAAGAATTGGTAAGTTTGATAAAGATGGATCTCCACGAGGAATTCCAGGTCACAGCTTAACAATTGGTGCACTTGGATGTTTCATCTTATGGTTTGGCTGGTATGGATTTAACGGTGCTGCTGCAACAAATGGTATTCAGTTAGCTACTATCTTTGCGACGACTACTGTAGCTCCTGCCGTTGCGACATGTACAGTTATGTTGATTACTTGGATCAAATATGGAAAACCAGATGTTGCGATGTGTTTAAATGGTTCATTGGCTGGTTTAGTTGCGATTACTGCAGGATGTGATGCCGTAAACGTATTTGGATCATTCGTAATTGGTATCTTATCTGGATGTATGGTTTGTTTCATTGTATGGTTGTTGGATTACAAATTAAAAGTAGATGATCCGGTAGGAGCTGTAGCTGTACACTTTGGTAATGGTGTGTTAGGAACGATTTGTGTTGGATTATTTGCTTGTGGAACAGATACAATGCCAGAAGCACAAGGATTATTCTATGGTGGTGGATTCCACTTTTTAGGAGTTCAATTATTAGGCTTATTGGCAATTGGTGCATGGACTGCCGTAACTATGTTTATTACTTTCTACATTATTAAAAAGACGGTTGGATTACGTGTTAGTGCACATGAAGAAATTGTGGGTCTTGATAAAATGGAACATGGATTGGAAAGTGCATATGCTGGTTTTGCCTTAGAAGCCGATGTTCCCGGTGATTATTTAGAAACAATTCAAGATTCTAGCTACACTCCAAGTGTAGAAGTGGATGATGCCGTACCTACAAAAGTCATTCATAGTGATGGTTCTATTTCTAAGGTTGTTATTATCACTAAGGCTGAGAAATTTGATAAGATCAAGGCTGCATTGAATGAAATTGGTATTGGAGGTATGACTGTTACTAAAGTATCTGGTTGTGGTGTACAAAAGGGACAAACAAGCTACTATCGTGGTGCTAAAGTAAATATGGAATTGCTTCCTAAATTAAAGGTTGAAGTTGTTGTTAGTGAAGTGCCTGTAGCTGATGTTGTTAAGGCAGCTAAAAAGGCATTGTATACTGGAAATATTGGGGATGGAAAAATCTTTGTCTACGATGTTGCGGATGTTGTTCGTATCTCAACAGGAGCTCGTGGTAAAGATGCATTAAAATATGAAGAATAATATATAAATCTTGGCTTGTAAAATTGCTCTTTTCTCTTATTCGTTACAAGCCAAAGGAAAAGGATCGGTTTCGATCCTTTTTAGTTTAATAAGTCTGTATCAAAAACATCATCATTTAATTCTTCATCAATCATTTGGAAAAGTAATTCTTCGATGTCTTTACCATTTTCTAATTCTTCAAATAGGTCAGGCCTTTCATAGAACATCTTATTAAAGAAGAATCCTGAAACTAATTGGTCATTTTGTTCTTCTAAAGTGCGATGTTCATTTTCATCTACCCAAGGCCCATCATTTTGGGATTCAATTATTTGAATGCGTTCCAAATCAATTTCTTTTTTATTGATTTCTTCCTTGATGAGTTCTCCTGTCACAGGATAAAACTCATCGGTTTCTGAATCAAAGAAGGATAGTAAGAATATATCATTCTTTTCTAAACATAAATCGGCAATGGTACAAATCTGCATTTCTTCAGAAGAATAATCAATGCCTTCACAGTGAATTATAAAATCATAGCTGCATACAATGTCTAAACTTGACATCACAAAGTATGCCATGTCCGCTAGAGTAAGTCTTTTAGGGAATGTGATCGTTCTTGTGATATCTTCCAATTGAAATTGCATGGTACAAATTTGAAATCTTTCTTTTAAGTAATCTGTTTTTTCTTCAATACAACTCTTTATACCTTCTTCAAAAGAGCAATCTTGGAATTCAGAATCAACATCTAATAATTCATGTAGATATTCATTGGCAATTTCATATAGTAAGACGAATTGATGTTTTTCGTCTTGCGGTGCATATTTAAATAATTCATTTAATGCAGGTGCTAATTTCTTGTTGTTTGTGATTGCTTCCATTGTCATTTCCATCATGGAATCGATTTGTTTTTGTAGTTTCTTTTTCATTAACTTCTTCACTCCATATCCATTTGTTTCAACATATTAAAAATATCATCAATCTCTTCTAATTTATCCTCTACCAATGGGATTTCTAGTTCATCGCATATATATTCAAGCCAATTTAGAATGTATGGATTTCTAGCATATACATGTTTTGGTTTACCAAAATGTTCGATGGCACCTAAGAAATTATTCATAATGACTTCATAATCTTCTTGGTCAGGATGAATTAGATCAAAGTGTAAGATTTGGTTGTTTCTTAAATCAAATACTATATAGGCTAATGGATTGATGGGTCTTTCAAAACCTTCATCATTTGTAGGAACCATCATATAGTCCATATCGATTGCGAGTTCTAGATCACTAGATTCGGCCTTTTTAAAGTGATCAATTAAACTTGAATCATTAATATAAATTGTATTGTATCGATCTGGTTCCATAGGCCTAGGTACTGTATAAGAGAACCAATTTCCATCTTCATCTTTTTGTGTGTAGATGATATCACCTCTTTCGAAGATCGATTCTTGATATTCTTCATGTTTTAATGTTTCAATCAATCCTTTATAGGTTTCAATCAACATTTTAACCTCACCATAATTTGGAAGACTAGGAAAACTCTTCTTTTCAAAAGTTTTAAAATAGATCCAATTGCCATTGCCACGAAAACGTAGGCCTAATTGTTTGATGATCGCATACATTTCATCATCGATTTCATCACGATTTCCCCAGTAACAAGTAATGCAGTTTTGATCAGACATCACAAATGTTGCAGGCACATGATAGTCTTCATTACAGATTTGACAGAAGTCACTATAACCTTCCATACCGTGATAAACACTGATGCCTGTGCAAGTTCCACTTTTACCCATGATAGATACAAAGTTTGGATCCTCATTTTTCTTTGTTTCTACCGCAATTAAGTCCAAATCCCAATAGGATTGCCAAGGCTTTAATTTCGTAATTTCTATAGCTAGATCATAGAGTTCTTTCCATTGTTCTAATGTTGCTTGTGTTGCCATAATAATTCCTCAACTTTATTATATTAATAGTAACATTGAAGGACATGAAACTCAATTAAGATTCCTTGATGGTTTTTCCAGTTATATGTTCAGGGATAAGTTCAAAACATTGTACACTAGGTCCCGAGTACTTTAATTCATGATCAATATAATTTTGATCATCAGTGAATTTTAAACAGAGTTGCGTACATATTTCTTTGACTTGATCTGGATTATCAACCAACTTGATTTTTCCAAATATAATTACACTCTGATAATGAACAGCCCATTCACCATCTTTCTTAAAACCTTTATCCATGACACAAAAGCTGGCCTTATCACATTGTTTTAAACAATCCATCTTGTGTCCTTCTTTAGCACCATGAAAATAAATATGTCCGGTATTGGCATCATACCAATGTGTGATTGGAAAACCATAAGGATATTCCGAATCACTGATCAAAGATAGGACGCCATGAGGTTCATTGGTAAGTATCTCTATACATTTTTCTTTTGATAATTGTTGTTTAAATCTTCGCATTGTCTTAAACATAGGTATCTCCTTTAACTAAAAAGGTGTAAATTGAATTACACCCTTATAAATTTGAATTCATGAATTCAATGATTCCGGCTTCCACTTCATTTTTGATTTCTGCATAATTATGAATTTCATGACGATAGCCAGAATATAATTTAGTTGTGACATGATGTCCAGTTTCTACAAGCCAGTTGCTGACTTGACAAACTCCAAGACCATATTCACCAACTGGATCTTGATCGCCGGCAATATTGTAAATAGGTAATTTTGTAGGTACTTTTTCGGCCCATTGCGTTCCTTCAATTGTAAGCATCATTTGGATAAAATCATAAATGGAACGATTGCTTGTGGGTCTTGTGAAGGCATCAAAAGGATCTTGCGCATGGTCAATTTGCACATATGGATCATGGCAAATCCATTCATTTCCAATACTTATTTCACCACAACGTTCGCACATCCATCCCATGAGTGAGCCTACAACATTTGGATCCGACTCTTCACCGTGTCCTGCATCAATGATTTCTTTCAATTTTTCTTGAGCTTCTTTAGCACCACGGAAAATGCCTGTTGTACCACAAATTGTTGCACCATTTAATTCGTTTCCGTATTTCGCAATAAAATCTCTTGTGATGAATGAACCCATACTGTGACCAAATAAGAAATAAGGTAAATCTGGATATTTCTCGCATACAATTTCTTTCAATGTGTGCTCATCTTCCATCATGGTGTGACATCCTTTGTCTCCCCAATCACCCCAGACATTATTCACCATAGCGGTTTTTCCATGACCTACATGATCATCAGCGGCTACAATATAGCCGGCATCTAGAAAAGCCGAAATCATATGGATATAGCGTCTTGAGTGTTCGCCAAATCCATGGATCAATTGAACAATTCCATTTGGTTTGCAGGCAGGAACATAAATCCAAGCTTGCACTTGATCACGTTTATTATAAGATGTAAAAGATACTTCGTGTAACATACAATAATCCTCCTTTTCTTTGTGTAATGTTAACTCGTACTATATCTGTTTTTATTATACGCCCACAAGAAAACTATGTCATTTAGTTGACATAGTCTTTTTCATGAATTTATAGACAATGTACGCAAGTACAATACCTGCAATGATATCTGTTGGATAATGAACGCCTACATAGAGCCTAGAAAAGGCAACAAGGATGGCCAGTATCATAATTAGAATACTGTATTTTTTTGGAAGACCATCATACACCATAAAGGCACAAATAAAGGCAGATGCCGTGTGTCCAGATGGAAAGGAGTAATCACTTGGTTTATCCACTAATGGAGTGAGTTCATTAAACGCATCAAAGGGTCTTGGTCTTTGAAATATAAGCTTTAATACAATGAATAATGCCGTACAAATCAAAAACGCAATAATTGTTTCTTTTGCGAGTCTTCTAGTTTGTTCATTTTTCTTGAACATATAAATCAATACGATTCCTAGAAGTATGTATAAAAAGTATTCGTTTGTGATCAAGGTGAAGAATGGCGTTAATATATAGTTTCGTATATTTTCTTGTATAAACAATAAAATTTGAATATCCATAGAAATTTTCCTTTCGTTAGGAGTATTATACATATATATAGATAGGAAGTGAAGTTATGCGACTAGAAAGAATGAGTTGGAAAGATTGCGAAGAATATTTTAAGGATCATGATATGGTGATTCTTACAACGGGGAGTACAGAAAATCATGGAATCCACAATCCATTAGGAACGGATACAATGATTCCCAATAAGATTTTAGAGCTTGTAGAAAAACAAAGTGATGTATTAATTTGCCCAACTTTACCTTATGGGGATGCCGATTTTCATACAGAATACACGGGAACGATTTCAATTGGCAGTGACTTATTAGAAATGGTGATGAAAAGAATTAGTGATCGTTTGTACGATTGTGGTGCTCGACATTTTGTGTTCTTAAATGGACATGGAGGAAACACACATGCATTAAGTAAAGTATGTCGTCATTTATATAAGAAGGGAGCTGTGGGTACGATTTTTGATTGGTGGACGATTGCCGGAAAAATCAATCCAAAATGGGCTGGAGGCCATGGTGCAGGTCAGGAAACGGCGGCTATGTTGTATGTGGATGAAAGCTTAGTTCAAAAGGATAAGATCATGGATTCAAATTTAAATCAATTTACATCTAAATTAACGGCTTCCAATGCGCAAACGGTTAACTTTAAAGGTGTGGATATTCCGGTTCCTAGAAGCAATCGTTTAAGCAGTGATAATGGTTGGTTTGGCAAGGATCATCCTAAATATGCGACGTATGAATGGGGTAAAGAAATGGTGGAGGCTACGGCTGATTTTCTTGTGGAATATATGAAAGAATTTCAAAAGATGTAGTAATTCGTTTCGACTTGAACTATAATAAATATACAAATGGGGGACAAATATTTTTTGTCTCTTTTCTTTTCGCATGGAGGCTGTAATGGAAATCATTATTTTAATATTGTTAGGTATTGTGATTGTATGTTTGATTGTTTTGTTGATGCAAAATAAGTCGAAGGAAGCAGAAACTTCAAATTCAAATTCTTTGATTCTACAAAAGAATTTTGAATATCTTTTAAAACAAGTGCAGGATGTTCAAAAGAATCAGGCTACTTCAAAAGTGAGCTTGAATCAAATGGAAGAGTATTTATATCGTATGAATATGGTCATGACAAACACAAAACTTAGAGGAAACTGGGGAGAATATCAATTGGATATGCTTCTAAGTGTATATTGTGGTCAAAATCCATCCATCTATTCGATGCAGTATACTCTGCCGAATGGAAAGATTGCGGATTGTGCCTTTCATTTGCCGGACACGAATAAAGTGTTGTGCATTGATTCGAAGTTTCCAATGGAAAACTATTTGAAATTACAAGAAGATATGGATACATATCTAAGACCTTTTAAGATGAACATGAAAAAACATATTGATGATGTAGCGAATAAATACATTAATATGGATACAATGCCATATGCTTTATTGTTTGTGCCTAGCGAAGCTATTTATCAATTTGTATGTGCTAAGTGTGATGATTTATTCACATATGCTCTACAAAAACATGTGATGTTGGTATCTCCAACTACACTTGTAGCGGAAGTAATGACTTTATTATCAAGCACAAAGGATTTTTATCGCACAAGCCATATGGAAGAAATTGAACGCAATATATTGTTGTTGCAGGAAGACGCGAATCGTCTTGTAGAAAGAAGTGTAAAGGCAGAAAAAACGTTGGAAACTTTGGCAACACAATTCCATGCGGTTTCTATTTCTGCACAAAAATTATCAAGTCGAATGACTAAGATGGGAGAAGACGAATGATTAGTACATTAAAAGGAAATATATCATTATTGGATTTTGATTTAATTGTTGATCCAACCAATCAACAAGTTTTACCGATGCAAGGAGTGAGCTCACAGATTTTTCATCAGGCTGGAAATGAAATGATGAAGGCTTGTCAGGCTTTGAATGGTTTGGAAGTAGGAAAAGCGAAGATGACACAATCTTTTAATTTGCCATGTAAAGCCGTCATTCATACGTGTGGCCCTCGCTATATTGATGGTGCTCATAATGAGAATGAATACTTGGCTGCATGTTATTGGAATAGTATGGCATTGGCTTATGATTATATGCGAAAAAATGATATGGAATCCATCAATATCGCATTCCCATGTATTTCTACAGGTATCAATGCGTATCCAAATCATGAAGCTTGTTTGATTGCGATTCAAACTGTGAAAAGATTAATGAATAAGTTTCCTGAGACTAAGGCTATTCATGTATGTTTTGTGTGTGATAAAACAGAAGATTATATGTTGTATAAAGAGGCATTAAGACTACGATGAAATCCATGGTTGATTTATCTCATGAATTTTTAAAGTCTGTTCTTCATAAACAAGCAATATGTGTGGATGCTACATTAGGACAGGGAAAAGATACAGATTTCTTTTTGTCACAAAATGTACATAAAGTATATGGCTTCGAAATTCAAAGAGATGTTTTTGAAAGTACAAAAGAACGATTGGATAATCAAAGAACTTGTTTCTATAATGTTGGACATGAACATATGGAAGAATATATTCATGAAGAAGTGGATGCGATCATTTTTAATTTTGGGTATTTTCCTCAAGGAAATCATGACATCACAACCCACGCTTCTTCAAGTGTAAGTGCAGTCAGACAAGCTCTAAAACTTTTAAAAGTAAAAGGAAGAATGGCACTTGTGATGTATCCACATGAATCGGGACAGGAAGAAGCTAAATGTATGGAAGAGTTTTTAAAAACACAAACATCGATTCAGGTACAGAAAATACAAAACTTATTGGTGGATCATTGCCCATATCTATTATTAATTGAGAAAAGGTACTGTATATAGGTACCTTTTT
>NZ_CAKVMR010000060.1 GCF_934772795.1 uncultured Holdemanella sp. | reverse complement strand
ATGCAATCCTATAAAGGAAAAGCTGTAAAACCCTTGTAAACAAAGGCTTTACAGCTCAGCTTCAACTATTCAAACTCGGCAAATCCAAAGATATTCTTAAATATATTTGTTTAAGTTTTGTGTCTTTTTTGCCGTTATTTTATTTCAGTTACATATATTATTTTGGCTCACTGATTTTCTGTTGCCAATTTGTTGCCATTTTATTATAACTGCTCTGAAATTGCTTCGCAATCATTATTTTGAAAATACGCTTCAAGCCACACCTGTTTTGCGTCC
Organism: uncultured Holdemanella sp.; assembly: GCF_934772795.1. Taxonomy (GTDB): domain Bacteria; phylum Bacillota_I; class Bacilli_A; order Erysipelotrichales; family Erysipelotrichaceae; genus Holdemanella. The sequence goes on along the minus strand of NZ_CAKVMR010000060.1, from coordinate 12,915 downwards.
AATGCGTTCGCTAATGCACTCTCTATGCTCTCGCCACAAGTAATGCAACCTGGCAGATCTGGATAAAAATTCACAAATCCGCCTTCATCTTTGTCTTCTACAATTTCCATGCGATAGGACATTGCCATGTAATCATTCGGTATCCCCATTGTTCTTTTCCACACAATCTATAACTTCCCAATATCCATTTTTAGGAGAACCATGCCGGATAAGAATACCAAGTTCTTTTAATTTCTTAATATTTTTTTCTATGCTCCGGCTTCCCATACCTAATTGTTCTGCTATTTTTGCTGCCGATAGTTGCCTATCACAGAGAAGAAGATTCACAATTTTCTTCTGTGTATCCGACAATTCATAACCTCTAATTATATCCGAACCTTCTCCGACTCTTCTCCGACTCTTCTCCGAACTTTCTCCGGCTTCTTTCTCCAACTCTGTCATAGAATTATTTCTAAATAATTCTACCCGAAACATATTATCGAATTCTTGAAATTTGGGTTCTGGAAGATCATATTCCTTCGCCGCATTAAAAATTCTCTTTATACCACTGCCCCAGGCTTCCACAAGCCCCATCTGACTAAAAATATTAGCAATTGCTTTATTTCTGATTTTTGAATGACCGTTCATGACTTCCTCGTAAGTCAGTCCATTATATAGTCCGCCTGGCGAAGTCACTTCCAGTCGATCATCATAAACTGCAACCTGAATACAGGATTCGTCCAATAAATTTCGATGACAATGTGCATTAATAATCATTTCTCTGATTGCCTCTGGTGGAAGCTCATATTTTTCCTTTCTCACCAGACCCTCAATTGTTGCTCCAAGTCTTATATTTCTCAGTACAAAATCCACAGCCTCTTCAATCTGCGTATAAATCGGTCCTGTAAATTCTCTTTTATCCAGAAATATAGCCCGATCTATTCCTTTAAAGACTGCACATTGGGTTTTAGAAAACGGAAAATAATCAGAAGTTAACAATGCATAGGCATTCGTTGCTAATAACTGTCCCTCATTTTGTTTCAGAATTTTCCAGTTAATAAGCTGCTCTTTCTTCACTGAACGTTCTGTCATTCCAGCTTTTTCACGAAAACTTTCAATGTCACTACAAAGCTTTTCTGTTGCTTCTTTTGAAACAGGATATCCTACACAAGTAAGTTCATCCCACGAAATTCTGGCTCCTTCCATTTCAAGTTCTCTTATTTTCTCTGGAAAAGCCTGTCTAGATGTACCTGCCACACGAATATAGGTACCATTCTCTTTTCCTTTTGATTTCAGATAATATGGGCGGTTCTTTCCTGCTTCTACTGATACAATAATCACAGTTTTCTCATCTACTGTCTGCGGTTCAATATCTGGAATAATTTGTGGCATACAAGAATCTGAAACAGCATTGGCAATTCCATCCATTAACTGAAATAATATATCATTTTCCACACCCACAATCTCGTGTGTCTTATCATCTACGCCTACAACCAGCTTTCCGCCCTGGGTATTGGCAAAAGCTACGATTGTTTTCATGTACTTTTCACTTTTATCTGGTAAAGTAACTTTGTATTCAATATTTTTTGATTCTCCAGAAAACAATGTGTCTCTTGCCATTTTTCATACCCCATTTTTCATTATTTCTCGCACCACTGGTGCGATATTTTATTTTGCTACTTGTATTGTACCCTATTATGAGTGTTAATCAAACATTTTTATTGACCATTTTCCCCTTCAAAATCCACCGGCTGTATGTGAATCCCTAAAATCCGATAAACTAAGGTTCCATCTTATGGATAAAAAGCTGTGCTTCTTAGATAAAAGCCTAATAATCATAGTTCTCTATAAAAATGACTCATCATAATCATTACTGCAATAAACATATTCCATATTATGCGTTAATGCGCAAGTAGTATGACATACAAAGACACGTTGTATTGTCATCTATCACATTTCTTAATTTTGGCACACCATAAAGCAAATATGATTCTGTCTTCCAGCAAAAAAAACATTTCTTATCTTTTTCTACATATTTGCACCCGCCTTTAAAATTCCACTCAATTTGTTTTTTTGCAGCTTTTATATTATTAGATTGTGCATAATATATTGATAAATTTGATTTACCCATATTCTCTGTAAGCGCAGCAGTAAATTGACTATCAAATGCCCAATCGTCAAGATTATCTACATATAAATCCACATCCGAAGATTGAGAAACAATGTATTTTAGAATATCTCTATATTCACCATCCATTAATTTTCTATCATTAAAAACTTCATCTGTGATAAGGGTATAATCAATACCTTTTTTGTTTTTTGTAAAATGTATCTTTTTTAACTCATCATATAGACCACTCTTTTCTTCAAGAATCTCTCCTTCATACCCCTGTTGATTAATTCTTCTATACTTAAAATGGTTCTTTAATACCTTTTTATTATTTATCTGTTCAATGATATAATCTTTGTACAATTCCAACAACTCTTTATGCTTATTTGATACTTGTACAATATCAATATCCAAACCATTCGAGCTTACATATATGTGAATTGGTATTTTAATATATTTAACAAACGTACTATCAACCTTATCTATTTTCAACAATTCTTCTTTTACCGGCTGAACTCCCTCTGAAAAATACAAAAAATTTTCTTCGTCAAATATCTGAGATACCCTTTTGAATTGCTCTATATAATATTTGACTTCTCCAATAGGAATTACTGGTTTCAATTTTCCATCGTTATCTCGTACATTATTTAGCAATTCATACGCTGAGGAATCAATAATATTCCCTAAAATTCCATCAAGACATACATTTTTCAAAATATCTTGCTTTTTTTCTGTTCTATTAAGATTGTTTAACGCCTCTCTACCTGCTGTCATCATCTTACATGAATTAGTCGATACCATTACAAGATTTTTTGAATACAAATCTGCTAACGTTACATCTAACAACTTTCGTTTCAATCCTAATATCTGAGCTATCTCATCAATTTGATAGACACCTACATCAATAAGCTGAAGTACTTTTTCTTCAACAAGACTAATTGGCATAATGGTTCTTTTGGTTACAATCAATGATGTCTCATATATTGGTACGTAAACTAAATCAGAAAAAAGATAATCATATCCTTCATTTACAGGTATAATGTGTTGGAACAAATCTTCCATTAATTTTTTCAAAATAGATTTCCTCCCTTACATGAAATAATCTTGCAATGATCGTGAGTTCTAATGTAGTCTATTATTTCAATAAATTTATTATTTGGATCATTATAATTATAAAAGAAATTTAAGTCACCACAGATTATCAACAATTTTTTTGCCCTAGAAAAAGCAACATTTACACGCTCCTTTTCTTTCTGGAATCCAATTGAATTATCTGTTCTTACTGTACTATACATAATAATATCATTCTCGCGTCCTTGAAATGCATCTAACACATTAATATCAATTTGTGCAATTTTATCATATCCGATTGCTTTAACTGAATTTCGAAGAATATCTTTTTGTCCACTATATCCGGTAATTATCCCTATATCTTGGTTATCTAATTCATTCGATTTCTTTAAATCCTCAAGAATATCTAAAATAATACGTTTTTCTTCCTCATTCATGAATGAATTTCCTTTGGTTTTCTTCTGCTTCCTTCTTCTGTTTTCTGAAGTATCAAACCAAATTATAGAATTACCTTCGTATCTCGATAGTCCATGAAGTTTATCTTCGTCCTTGCACCCAGTATCAATTGTTCCTCCATAGAAAACAGTACTAATCAAATTTCCAATATTTCTTATCATTCTATATTGGGTACTTAAAACTTGCTTGTGTGAATTTGGTAATGTTTCGAATAATATATCAAACATTCTATATTCTGGATTTTTTGTAAGTTTTGCAATCTTTGGAGATATGCTTTGGTCTGCATAGGCTGGTAACTGATTTTGATCTCCTACTAAAATTATCTTTTTTGCTTTGATTATAGAAACTAGCAATTCCGGCGTTGTTGCCTTTGCCGCTTCATCAATAATAACATAATCAAATTCCATATCTTTAACAAAACTATTTGCTAAAAAACCTATACATGTTCCTGCTATAACCGTAGCACTTCGTACTAACTGATAATCAAGGCAGTCCTTTTCTACAGACCTATCAATCCAATCCTTTTGTATTTCTTTTATTTTCTTCCATCTGTCAAGAATTCTCTGATCTGATATGTCTTGGTATACTTCTTCCATACTTTTGTCATACTCTTCAACATTCTTCTTCACATCAAAAAAAAGCTTGTCTCTATGAGCTGGCATCGTATATCTACAAGTTATTTTGGGTGATACATTTTTGTCAGCTCCTATTCTGACTATTTCTAAATCATCTGAAATAGTACTATCTAGGCCTTCCAAAATATTATCCACCGCTGTATGTGACTGCGAAACAATAAGTATTCTAGGACTATCTGCTGTTTTTATAGATTTCGTAACAACTTGTCCTATTATTTCCTTTATTACCTTTGTTTTCCCAGTTCCAGGTGGTCCCTGTATCAATCCAATATTTTCAGAGTTTAAAGCTTTTATGACCGCTTGTTGTTGTGATGTATTTAGCTTTTGTGCAATAAATTTGGGTTCAAATATCGTTGGTATCTCCTCTGGTTCTTCAACATTTAACAAAATATCTTTCAAATTTCGTGCAGAATACTCTTCACTTTTTAATGATCTAATTGCATTCATCTGACGCTTATAAGAACTGGTATTTGCGCGAAAGTCTTCCATAACATTGCTTTTCTTCTTAAGCAGTGTTCTTACATTTCCTTTTAACACTTTTTTAGGCATTTGTATAACTATTTTAACGCTATCATCATCACATATAATATCATCTAGAATACCCAATTCAAAATATACAGGTTGTCCTCTATCATCAACACCTTCAATAATAAATTTTGTATTTTGCTCCAACTCATCTATTGACTTATTTTGACATTCGTCTACTTCTAAAACAATTTGACCATTATCAATATACGATTCAGAATATACTATTTTTGCAACTTTGTCCTTTTCGCTAATAATAGATTCCTCTAATCCCTCTTGCCAGCTTCCAAATAGCTTATCAAATTTTTCTTCACGTTCCCTGTATCGTTCGTTCTCTTCACGTCTATTTTTAAACATAATCCATAGCTTTTTATTATCTTTTCCATTATGACATGTATATCTAAATCTAGAATCATAAAAAGAGAGCTTACCTTCAATTTTAAAACTTCTACGAATATTAATATTTCTACGATCAGTTGCAACTTCAAAAATCCTCATCACTTCAAAAGATTCTATTTTTTCATCATAACTACATTCCACTACGATATTTTTCCCTGTAATAATATATTTCCCATGGTGTTCATCATAATATCCGTATCTTTCTGAAAATTCCCTTTTTAAAAATGAATTGGTAAATTGCGTCATGTTCATGCTATTTTCAATTACCATACTGCGTTTCAAATAACGCATTTTTTCAAAATCGATAAAAACACTATAATCATTTGCAGATGTGTTTAATTCACCTATTAATTGTGTAAAAACATCTGTAATTTCATCTATAGATTCCGGTCTATCAGATGGGCTATCCTGAAGCATCGAACAAAGCATGTCTTTTAACACTTCATCCATACTAGATTTTTCAATCAAACAAATCGTTTCTACATTTGATTCTGCTTCTTTGCACAAAAATAATTCAGAGAAAATAACCCCCAAAGAATAGTAATCGCATTTTTCAGTAATATCATTTCCTTTTACAACTTCTGGTGCTGAATAATTTTCTGAAAACATTGGCATGGTAGTTTCTTTCTCAATAATTGTCTTTATCTTGCTTGAACCAAAATCTATAATTGTAATCTCGTCATTTACATCATCGTAAATTATATTTTGGGGCTTTAAATCTCTATGTATTACATCATTTGCATGTGCATTATATACTGCCTGCAAAATTTTTAAACATATTTCATACTTCTTCAATTGTGTGAATGAATGCCAATCATATAAATCCAAAGTCTTCCCATCTACATAATCCATTAGTATTGCACCATAATTAGATTTTCCATTATATTTTAATGATGCTGTTGTGTCCCTTATCTTTACAATATTACTGCATGAATTCAATACTTTAAGAGCTTCCATTTCTCTGTTAAATACTAATTTCTGAAAGGGCTCATTAATACCCCCATACAATTTCAAAACATATATCTTATCTTTTCCTCTAACCCTAACCTTAAGAATGTGATTATCCCATATTGGGGATTTATGCATTTTTTCTATCACAGTATAATTAAATTGTGATTCTGACATTTATTTTCCTCCTATAATCAAGTATTTTTATTGAAAATTCAAGATTTTACCTCTTATACTTCAGTGAATAACCCTCTGTCATAGACATTTCAATGTATCAAGTACTAGGATTGTCGCTCCCATAGTAATAAACACCGTTAGCTATTCTTCTGCCATATTTTCATCTGTTCTATAACTTATTCTTCTTATATTATACTGACAAATACAGTATAAGACAACGAATATTTGTACAATATTCCATTGCCTAATTTCAAAAATGCACCCGTTTCCGGGTGCATTCTCTCATCTACTACTGCTCAGGATACAGTTCTTCCAGCACATCTTCTAGCATTCCATCCTTTGCATAAGGCAAAGCATCTAACTGTCTAAAATTATGCTTGATGTCTTTCGTATCCTCATCAAAGCCCAATATGTAACTTGTTGCTATCTTATATATGATTTCCGTTGGAGCCAGTCCGTACACCTGCTTTTCAAAGATGTGTTTCAGACGTTCCTTATTGTCTGGGAATTGCTTTTTCATCTCGTCACTCTGATATAGCCTTTTTACAATCTCTGTAATATACAAACCTGATTTCATGTACAGATCAATAAATGTCTTATCCGGCATGTCAAAACATCCGGGATTCTCCTGTTCCAGCATGTCCACCATTTTCTTAACCATTGTCTTTGGTGTAAATATCTGATTGGTTTTCTGTGGTGGAATATAATCAAATATATCCTCTACGCTCTTTTCATCAAAATAATCGGCAAGCTTTTTCTTTAAGGCAAGAAATTCTTTTACAGAATCATCAAATACCACCGAATCGAATAGCTGTCCATCAAAGTGCTTAGTCTGTCCGGTTTCTTCCTCCACATAATCACCGCCATCACGTAGGAATTTGAACTGATCCAGTGTGATACTTGTCACTTCCAGAAATACTTTATCCGGAATGATGGTATCAAAGGTTGCCAGCGTTACCGTATTATCTCCATATGCCATTAAAAATGACGGAATTGTCCTCGAAAAGCCACGCAAGTGATCTCTGACACCATCCTCGATTGTTTCTTTTTCCCGTTCCTTTTTCTTTGTTTCAACTGTCTTGACTGTCTCTTTTGTAGATTCTTTTGCAAAATCAGAAATAGCGCTTGTCAATTCTTCATTGAATTTCTCCATAGCTTTCTTCTGTTTCTGCTCAAATTCTTTATCAATCTGTTCTGATGTTTTTCCAGTTTCATACCTTGCTTGCTGCTCTGCAACACGCTGATTTTCTATGACATTTCGCTCAATCTCATAATTGATATGTAATTTATCAATCATCCGGTCAGCTTCATGGTTCAGTTTTGATTCAATCTGTCTTTTATCTGCTGCTTTCATATCAGAGCCATATGTTGACTTCGCAGTATCCACAACTGCCTTGACTGCACTCTGCTTTACCGCCTCTTTCAGTTTGTCAATCGCTTTTTGTGCTTTGTCCGGAGTCTGTTCCATTTGCGTCATTGTTTCCTGTACCTGAGAAGTCACATCATAGATTTTATTTCCAAAAACATCCTGAGTTCTTCCAATCACAAATTCATCACTTAATGATACTTCTCCATTTTTATCCAGTGATAAATCTTTCTGCACTTCCTCCGTCAGATTTATCTTATTCTTTGGTTCTTCTATCGGTTCAAATTTTGTGATAATATCAATGACTTCCTTCGGTGCCCCAAAGATATTGCTGATGTTCTGAAACAGAAAGTTACTCATAAATCCACGTTTTACAACTTCAACAGAACGAATTTTTCTCGGAATTGTCAGTACCTTTTCCGCATCCAGTTCTACTAATTCTCCCTGTTCATCTTCACCAATTACAGGGAAGAAATTAAGCAATTCCTTTACATTTTCCTTCCGCTCCTCTGCAGTACCGCCACCCTTTGCTGTATTAGGATTCAGATTGTTTGCAAACTGCTCAAAGATAGTAAGTGTTCTTGCCGGATCAAAGTCAAATACATAAGCATTTTCTTTCCTCTTAAAAGATGTCCCCACCTTAAACAGGCAAGGATTCTGTGCCCGGAATGCCGCCTGCATATAAAGTGCCGGAGAACGCATATTACTAAGCATTAGCACTGCTGTCCATTCCGGAATTGTAATTCCTGTCGTAAGCTGTCCTACCGACAATGTAATTGTCTTTTCATGCTCGGCAATGGCGGCAACCACTTTATCATAAGATTTCATGGATTCATCATCGTCGTCCAGTTTTCCATCACCCGCAGCAAGAACAATTTCATACTCCTTAAATACCGGATGCTCTTTTAATTTCTTTGCCAATGCCTTTGCACTGTCTATCCTGTCAAGCAGCCAGAAGGTGTGCTTTAATTCGTCCCGCAATTCTTCCGTAGAAAATGGGAATTTTGTCTGTCTGGTCATGGCATCCAAAAATTTATCGACGGAAGATTCATGATTGAATTTTCCATTGGTAACAGCAAAAAACTCATTCAAATCGAAAGCATACTCTTCCGTTTCTCCGTTAATCTCTATGCCTTGATGCAGCTCATCTTTGATAATTTCTGACATCTGATAAGTGTACAGATTAAGCTGCGGCAATGTTGCATACGGGTTTTCTTCCTCCACTGAAGCATCCCAATCTCTCTTTTTCTTTTGTTCATCTGCATAGGTCCAGTTATAGATAGCATCATCAGCAAATTTATTATTGGCAAGTGCTTTAAATGGTGTACCTGACAAGTGCAACGTAAATTTACGTTTGATACGGTCAAATGCAACATCTGTTTTGTACGTATCCACGCCCTCATGTGCTTCGTCAATAACAAGGATGTCCCACTCCATATTGGCAACCTCACCTAATTTGTTATGCTCTCCGCCAAAATAAATGGAACCTTTCATATCCTGCAAGGATACAAATTCAATACATTTTACATTGTCACTGTCTTTTCCTGAGAGCAAATGTGTATATTCCTCTCTTGTCAGCACACCTTGTTTTCCTTTCAGTGTATCAACCTCACTCACGAAAAGATAACCAGATTCATTTCCCAGAAACTTTGCATAATCTGAAAACCATGAGTTTGCAATCGCCGGTCGGTTTGTGACGATCAACACTTTTTCTGCCCCAGTTTTCTGCGCAAAATCGTAGACAGATAATGTCTTTCCAAATCTCGGCTTGGCATTCCAAAGGAACTCTCCATTTTTATGAGTTGCTTGATAATCAACCGTCATTGTAACCGCACTCTGCTGCTCCTCACGCAATTTGTACGGAATCACTGTATCTGTGGTTTTTAATATTCCATGATCTTCTCTGAAATCACGAAACATCTGCTTTGATGTAGCACCATCCACATGAAACCACTCATTATTCTTGCCTTTTTCCTGCTCTATACCGGATTTCCGCAAATAAGCATGAAAGTCCTTATCTATGAATGTCTCTCCTGAACCATCATCAAAAGTGGCATTTCCTTTCCATTCAAGCTGCCACTTGATATCCGCAGTGTGTGTCTGTTGGTTGATACGAGTTTCTACATCCTGTTCTGTGTATCCTATCTTCGTCCAGCCATTATGACGAACCACTTCTGGAGTGGAATAGCCATAAAGCATCGGAACTACCTGTTTGGTTGTCTGAATATTAGGTTTATTCATGCTATTCCTCCTCATCTGTGATTATCCACAACATTTTTTATGTATGCTATATCACTATCATTCAGTTGTATTTTACTATAAAGCTGTTCATCTATATTTCTGTTAAAATCTATAATTCCATTATTCAAAGAATAATCTTCTATATCAGGAACGAGCAAACCAAGTGATGTTAGTGCTTCATCAGTCATTAAAAATGCATATCTTACCACGTAACTTTTTGCATATTCATAGAAATTCTTAGCCTCTTCAAATGTCTTAAAGGATCGTAGTGCCACTCGTGATCTTCCATATGCGGAATAATTATCAATTATGGCTATTTGGTTGTCTCTTTTTTGACCGCCTGCATTCGCACTAGAAACCACAACCTGAAATTCATCAATATATTCAGCATTCTGTTTGATTACACTTCTATCTGCCACAAACCATTTTGCTCTGCCTGCTTTTCCTGCTTTATCATTAGTAAATAACTTTATTTCTTTTCTAACATCTATTTCTTCTCCATCAATATATTCCCTTACTTTTGTTGGATTCTTTTCAACGAAATCACTTTCTATAGCAAATAACGATCGTGGCAAAATAGCATCATGCAAAAATTTGTAATTATTTTTTATAACAAAATTTCTTATTTTACTGCTAATCTCAATATCATTTGGATTTAACGGCATTAAATCGCTTCCCGGATTATTTGCACGTACTTTTTTTTCTAATCCATTTTGTGAATATATATAATCAAATCCGCCTGTTGCCTTATCTTGTTTTTTTGTAACTATTGTTACTCCATCAGCTAAGTCAGCCGCACTTCCAAATACTTCTTTAGCATCTGGATAAAATTCAATAGATGCTAATTTACAATCATTTATTAAGTCTTTTCCAAACTGTTTCAATCCTTTTCCAGATTGATGCATCCATCTTCCACCCGGATATATCAAAACAGAGCTTTCTTTAGCAATTTTATCTGCTTGTATCTGAAAATGCTGAAAAATATTTTTCCTTGGTTTTTGTCCATTTGAAGTTGACTCACTTTCAGCTTCTTCTTGATAGGGTGGATTCCCAATTACAAAATCAAACTTCATCTCATCTACCTTCCTTCATGCTTGTATACGTCAGCGACTTATCACTGCGCCAGTCATAGATCCGACAGTACACCTCTTCCGGTTCTTCTGTATCCTGCTTTTCCGGCTCATCTGCTACAACAAAGTCAAATAGACTGAATTGATGATATTCCTCTTTAGGCTTTCCAAATGGAATTGTCCCAGATATTCCGTCCATCTGCCACAAGTTCCAAACAATAACATTTACAATCTTTCGCAGTTCTGCATCTGTTGGAGTTCTGCCCCACCTGTCCTGCATATAATCCACAAAAGTTATGAGTAAATTGATTCTTGCAATCAGAAGGCTATCTCCCTGAAATTCATAACCGTACACACTCTGATATGCTCGAAGCACCCACTTGAACCATTCTTTTTCATTGACTGTGTTTTCATTTACCACACGCAGTTTTCTGTCCAAAATTCCTATCCGTTTCTTAATCTCAAGCAGTTCCCCGGTAGCTGCATCATAGCGTGACACAATGTATGGAGCTTCGCCACAGGTAATTTCAAGCCTTTTAGAATCGATATATTTTTTCCAACCATCTTCTATATCAAACTCTACTTTTTCTGTGTTCACCTGCCACTCCTGATTACGTTCAACATTAAAAACATCTTTTCTTCCAAACCACTCCTCATCACAGTGGTTATTCATTTTATTGCAAATCCATGATGGCGTGAACACCTCTGCTTTCGCTCTAGTGCGTTCCTGCTGTTGTTCCCTGTTCTTTAACACCCTCGGCTGTATCTCATACTGTGTAAATCCCTTTAAGATTTCTTCTGTCATCTGCTCAGTTTCTTTGATTGGAATGCCTTTGGAACTATATACCGATGTTGCAAATATAATATTTTTCTTTGTTGTCTTATCCTTCAGCAACGCTTTAAGGTTTCTACTGACCGGATAAGCATTCAGATCAATTAACTTATCCATTTTTATCCTCATTTCTAAAGCCAGCTATCTCTGATAGCCAGCTTGGAAAAAATGTATACATTTTTTCATGAGAAAAATTTGAACTTATGACTGTGAAATTTCATGAAGTTTTGACAGGAAATTACTGAATTTCGACTAATTTCGTGATACAATATATAAGAATAGTTTTATGTATACGATTACTGGAAATGTATACCATTTCAGTTAGAACGCATGAACTATTTAACTGGATTTTTCATATTTTACAGCTTTGCTATAAAACGTCTTAGGGCACATATTACAAGCCTTTGCAGCTTCTTCTATTGTGGTTTTCCCTGCTCTCCAATCTTTATGCATCTGATAAAAGTTTTCTGGAATTGGTAACGGCGGTCTGCCAAATTTCACACCCCTTGCTTTTGCTGCAGCAATTCCCTCCGCTTGCCTTTGCTTGATATTAGTACGTTCATTTTCAGCAACATAACTAAGTAAAGCCAAAACAACATCACTAATAAATGTTCCGAGCAAATTCTTTTCTCTGCGTGTATCTAATAATGGCATATCAATAACTACAATATCTGCTTTCTTCTCTTTGGTAATAATACGCCATTGTTCATTCAATTCCCCGTAATTCCTTCCCAGACGATCAATTGATTTGATATACAATACGCTGTTTTCATTCAATTTTCGCAACAAGCGTTTATACTGTGTTCTCTCAAAATCTTTTCCAGACTGTTTGTCCATATAAATGTGATTTTCAGGTACTCCCATCTCTGTTAATGCAATCTTTTGTCTGTCCTCATTTTGCTCCTTTGATGACACTCTCATATATCCATAGATGTTTATATCTCCCATATATTTTTTCTCCTTCGTCCATCTATATTTATTATTTACATTTAAATCGAAATATAACCACTGGAAGACTGATTCATAAAACCAGCCTTCCGATGCAATACATAATAATTATTTTAAGATTTCTGCTCTTACGATCTCCTCCGCACAAGCCCAGATAT
>NZ_CAKVMR010000059.1 GCF_934772795.1 uncultured Holdemanella sp. | reverse complement strand
TATGATAAAATATAAATCAGGAGAGAACTAGGCTTTATAAAAAAAGCCCACACTCGTAAGAGTGTGTTAGTTCAATAATAGAGTTGAAATGAGGTAAATAAACTTATGGATGAAAATATAATTTCCTTAATTGCGAAAGAACTGAATATTGCGATTTCACAAGTTAAGAATACATTGGAATTATTAGAAGAAGGAGCTACCGTTCCTTTTATTGCACGTTATCGTAAAGAACGTACAAAAGGTTTGGACGAAGAACAAATTCGTGTCATTCAAGAAAATTATGCATATCAAGTAAATTTAGCTAAGCGTAAAGAAGAAGTCTTGGCTCGTATTGAAACATTAGGTAAATTGGATGATGAAATCATTAAGAATGTCAACGCATGCACAAAGTTGTCACAAGTAGAAGACATTTATCGTCCTTACAAACAAAAGAAAAAGACACGTGCCAGTGTTGCGATTACCAATGGCCTACAGCCATTAGCCGATACGTTTATGTCTTTTCCACGTTATTTTAAAGAAACAGAATTAGATGCCTACATCAATGAAAACGTAAAAGATCGTGAAGCAGCTATTCAAGGAGCTTGTGATATCATTGCTGAAAAAGTAAGTGATGATGTGGATGTGCGTAATAAAATATTGGATTCAATGACAAATTTTGGTCGTATTGTCACAACTGAAAAGAAAGATCATGAAGATGATCATAAAGTATACAAGATGTATTATGATTATTCAGAAAGAGTAAATACATTAGCACCGCATCGCGTTATGGCTATTGATCGTGGGGAAAAAGAAAAAGTATTAAATGTATCGATTTCTTTTAATGAAGAATATATTGAAAACTGGGTATGTCGAAGATTTATTCGCTTTAATAACAGTGGTACAAGTGAATATGTTCGTACTGCCATTTTAGATGGTTTAAAAAGATTAGCCTATCCTTCCATTGAAAGAATGGTTCGTTCAGCTTTAAGTGAAAAGGCACATGAATCAAGTATTGACATATTCTCTATGAACTTAGAAAAACTTTTACTTCAACCACCTATGAAAGATAAAGTGATTTTAGGCTTTGACCCAGCCTTTAGAACTGGATGTAAGTTGGCTGTTATAGATGCATCTGGTAAAAAATTAACAGTTGATGTGATTTATCCACATCAGCCAAATGCGAAAGTAAGAGAGTCTGAACAAAAATTAGTTCAATTATGCAAAGAATATCATGTGAATTTAATTGCGATTGGTAATGGTACGGCAAGTCGAGAAAGTGAAGCTTTTGTGGCCAATACAATCAAGAAATTTAATTTACCAGTATCCTATACCATTGTTTCTGAAGCAGGAGCCAGTGTATATAGTGCTTCTAAATTAGCTATTGAAGAATTCCCAGACTTACATGTTGAACAAAGAAGCGCCATTTCTATTGCGAGAAGATTGATGGATCCACTTTCAGAGTTAATCAAAATCGATCCTCAATCAATTGGTGTTGGACAATATCAACATGATTTACCAACCGCAAGATTAAAAGAACGTTTGGATTTCGTAGTTGAAAAAGCAGTTAACCGAGTGGGTGTAAATATCAATACAGCCAGTGTTTCATTATTGAAAAATGTAGCGGGATTAAATAATGCGAGTGCTACAAGCATTGTTTCTTATCGTGAAGAGAATGGAAAAATCGAATCGCGTACACAAATCAAGAAGATTCCTAAGATTGGTCCAAAAGCCTTTGAACAAGCAGCGGGATTCTTGCGTATTGAAGATGGAAAAGAACCATTGGATCGTACAAGCATTCACCCTGAGTCATATAAGGCAACAAAAGTATTGTTGAAGGAATTAGGTCTGGATACTTCAGATTTGGGAACACAAAAAGCTAAAGATGTAATTTCAGATTGTGATACAAAACAATTAATGGCAGATACAGGATTGGATGAATATACATTAAAAGATATCTTAGATGCGATTTGTATGCCACTTAGAGATTATCGAGATAAATACGATGCGCCTTTATTAAGAAAAGATGTATTGGAAATCGAAGATCTACATATTAATGATAAGCTTGAAGGTACGGTTCGTAATGTTGTTGACTTTGGAGCCTTTGTCGATATCGGATTACACGAAGATGGTTTAGTTCATATTTCAAAGATGAGCACAAACCGAGTAAAACATCCAAGTGATGTGGTATCTGTAGGAGATATTGTTACGGTATGGGTATATAATATTGATCAGGAGAAACAAAAGGTGCAGTTAACGATGGTCAATCCAAATTGACAATCAACAAATAGAGGTTTAATATCTAGACTAAAGTAGGACAACTTAATGTTGTCCTTTTCATTTAAGGGAAGAGGATTTTTATGAATATTACTACGATTGTTACACAAATGACAATTCTGTTGTTTATTATGATTGTTGGATTTGTAGGAGCTAAAAAGAATATCTTTAATGATGAAGTAAATGTATATGCATCCAATATTTTATTAAGAATTGGCATTCCAGGCTTGATTATAAGTTCAGTGAAAAATGAATCACCATTTACAGGAAATGAACTGTTCAATGTACTTGTTATTTTCGCAATATTTGTGATTTTTACAGGCGTTGTATCAAAAATTATTGTTGAAGTTTTGCGTATTAAAGAAAATAAAGCCCTTTGGCAATTTATGATTCTATTTACCAATGCAGGCTTTATGGGATTACCCGCTATTCAAGCTATATTAGGCGATCAAGCCATGCTTTATGGAGCACTATTTTTATTGCCACTAAACTGTTTGATGTATGGATATGGAGAGAGTTTATTTCGTAAGGGAGGTTTTTCATTTAAGAAATTTATGAATGGTCCGATGATTGCTTCCATTATTGCGCTTGTCCTTTGTATCTTTAATATTAAACTTCCATATATTTTAGCACAGACATGTTCATATATAGGTAATGTGACAACACCATTATCTATGATGGTAATTGGTGCTGGTTTAGTCAAAATGGATGTTAAGGAATTGTTGGATATAAAGTTATGGGGATTTACAATATTTAAAATGATTCTATTGCCATTGTTCTATATGTTTACTCTTTCTATATTTCATGTTGATCCATTGATTGAAAATACACTTATTCTGATTATGTGTATGCCGGTGGCAAGTAATTCAAGTGTCTATGCATTTATGTATGGTGAGGATGCAACGCTTGCCAGTAAGGCCATATTCTTAACAAGTGTTGCGTGTGTGGTAACGATTCCAATTGTGTTTATTTTGCACAGTTTGTAAAAAATGTGACAAATGTACCTATAAATAAAGGCCAAAGTTTGAGTTATTGGTTAGAATGATGTATGATTAGGATATAAGAAAGGATGTCGTGATTATGGAAAAATGGACTCAAGAACAGTATGCTGCTCGTTTACAGGAAATGAAACAAGAAGCTCATGATAAAATGTGGTTATACATCGAAGTGAATGCCAAAGAGTTTATGAATGAATGTGAACCAGGGGCAAAAAATTTAGCTAGTTGCTGTAAAGCAATGTTAGATGCAATGTTAGAAGGGGATGGCTTTATCGTAGAGCCTAAGATCCGTACTAAGGTTGCTGGAACTTTAACAGTTCGTTACTATGTTGATAACTTACATCCAGGTCGTAGAAAATACGCTGATGTAATGAAAGAACAACAACAACAATAAAAAAAGAATCATTTCTGATTCTAAAATAGCTTTAAATATTTAAAAGCTTTGTATAAGCCGTCATTGTCAATTCTATCTGTGACATAGTCGGCTTTTTCTTTTACTTCTTTGACACCATTTCCCATCACAATAGAAATATCGGCATATTCTAACATCGGCAAATCATTTTCAGAATCACCAATCGCAACTGTTTCATATTCTTCGTTGTAGTAGTCTTTGACAAATTGAATAGCTGTAGCCTTATTATATTCTGTGTGTGTGATTTCACCACCTAGATGCAAGAAATTTGTGAAAGTTAAATGTTCTGGGATTTGATTTAAGATTTCTTCTCGTTGAGCAAGTGAATCAAAATGAATGCTGACTTTCATAACTTGTTCATAATCTGAATCGGTAAGTGTTGAAATATCCGGGAAAGATAAGAAACGATTTCCCATACGGTTATCTGTATTAAATTGCAGCATTCTTTCTCTGTTTTTTTCATTGGTAAATGTCATCTTGCTTCCTTCTAAAGAAAAGCCTGAATCTTTGGCAATGTGCTGAATAAATTGTGTATCTCTTTTTTCAAGTGGTTTAAAAAGAACTTGTTTATTATTGATCACAATTTCGCTTCCAGCCCCAAAACAATAGCCATCTAAATTCATATCTAATAAGAATTGAGGCACTTCACAACGCGTTCTTCCCGTGTTTATATATATTTTATGCCCGTTTTTTCTTGCGAGTTCAAGCGCTTCTAATGCAGAACTAGGAATCTTTTCGAATGTCCATAGAGTTCCGTCTAAATCTAAAAAAATAATTTTTTTCATAACCTTCCTCCACTACACTATTCTATCATATTATTGTATGATATAAGAAAAAGAGGGACTTGGCATGGAAAAGAATGTGATCATAACGATATCGAGGCAGTTTGGATCCAATGGAAGAGAAATTGCTCGTAAGTTAGCTGAATATTTAGATATTAGTTATTATAATAAACAAATCTTAGAAAAGATTGCCGTGAATATGGGTATTTGCGCGGACTTCTTTAAAGATCAAGAACAAGATGAGAATGGTTTATTTACAATTGAATCAAGGGGGCTTTTAGGGCTTAGAAACATTACAGAATTAAGTGTGAATACACAAATCTACGATATGGCTAGCGACATTATTCAAAAAATTTCCCAAAGAGAAGATGCCGTTATTGTAGGAAGATGCGCCGATTATATTTTAAAAGATAATCCGGATGTGATTTCTGTATTCTGTTACAGCGATGTAGAAGAACGCATCAAATGGTCAATTGAAGAATACCAAGTGCCAGCTAAACAGGCTAAAAAAATCTTGCAGGAAAAAGATACACAGAGATCAAGATTTTATGAATTTTATACCAATCAAAAGTGGGGGAATCCACGCAACTATACACTGATGATCAATACATCAAAGATGAGTACGGATGATGTTGTGCGTTTATTGGCATCGATTTATGATACTAAAAAAGGCATCTCTACTTTTAAGAATGCCTTTGAAAATCAATATGAAAAGAATAATACGTATTAAAAAAGTCGGAAATCCGACTTTTTCTTTTACATGATATATGGTGTTGCGAAATATAATACGAAGATGATCATTAATGCCCAAACAGTTGGGTGAACTTCTTTAGCTTTACCAGCTGCAATCATGGCAATTGTATAAACGATGAATCCACATGCGATACCATTTGAAATAGAATACATCAAAATCATCATAATAATAGTGACAAAACCAGCAGCGGCAAAAATCATGTCATCCCAGTCAATACCTTTTAACTGTTGCGCCATCATAATACCAACAACGATCAATGCGGGTGCTGTAACCGCGTTAGTAACTGTACTTAAGATAAGTGGCGATAAGAATACAGCTAGTAAGAAGCAAACACCAGATGTGCATGCAGTTAAACCAGTACGTCCACCAACGCCAACACCAGAACTAGATTCAACGAAGCTTGTTACTGTACTTGTACCTAAAACAGCACCAAATACTGTACCAACCGCATCCGCAAGCAATGCTTGTTCAGCATTTTCTAGTTCACCTTTATCGTTGATCAAACCAATACGGTTTCCAATCGCAACAAGTGTTCCGGCTGTATCAAAGAAGTCAACGAATAAGAATGAGAAAATAACTACGAAAGCTTGGAATGGATTTGCGAATAATTCAGAAATTCCAGAGAAGCAAGCTCCAGCAGCTTGTAATTCAAAATCAAACGAAATGAAATGTTCAGGTAAAGTAGGCATACCAGCCATTCCCATGAATCCAAGGATGATTCCAATCACAGCTGTGATAACCATACCTACGAAAACGGCAGCAGGAACATTTTTAATAACCAACGCAATTGTAATTAATAAACCAACAATAGCTAATAATACAGTTGGATCTGTTAAGTTTCCAATTGTCACAAATGTTGAAGGGCTTGCCACAATAATACCTGCATTTTTTAAACCAACAAACGCAATGAAGAAACCGATTCCGGCTCCAATTGCCAACTTTAATTGTACTGGAATCGCATTGATAATCGCTTTACGAACACCAGTAACAGAAATAACAATAAAGATAACACCTGAAATGAATACAGCACTTAATGCAGCTGCCCAGCTAAAGCCCATTTGCCCACAGATTGTGTATGCGAATAATGCGTTAACACCCATACCAGAAGCTAGTGCGACTGGGTAGTTGGCAACAAGTCCCATAATGATACTTGCCACACTAGCACTAATAGCTGTCGCAAGGAATACAGACGCCTTATCCATACCAGCATCTGCCAATACTGCAGGGTTAACCCCAAGAATGTAGGCCATAGCCAAGAATGTTGTAAGACCAGCAATAAGCTCTGTCTTAACGTTTGAACCTTTCTCGTTCAATTTAAAGAATTTTTCCACGATTCTCTCTCCTTCTCTCTCTTTTTTTCAAAAGACCCCTCCATTGTAGCATAAGTTATTATAAAAGGATGCATTTAAATAGAGAAAAAGCATAGATATACGTTTTTACCGGTAAGTCTGTTATTTTTTCCATCGAATGTTTATAAGTTTGAAGCTGAGCCGCATACATATCAATTAATTTATTTTCATTATCTGTGGCATCTGTTTTAAAATCAATGATAATTACTTCATTTTCTTTATAGACAACTAAGTCCATAAATCCATGAACGACTTGATTTTTATCTTCAATAATATAGCTTTGTTCAAATACATGTTTTTCTTTCATCCAAGAAGCATACAGAGCATCTGTGTTTAAAGCTAAAATCTGTTTGATGTCATAATCCTTTAAAGTATATCCGTAAGAATTCGCATAAGAAATAATATCTTTTTCTTGATAAGGATATGAGCATTGTGCCACAATTTCGTGGAATAAAGTACCGCGAAGTGTTCCAATATTCTTTGAAAGAGATACTTCTTTCCAGTCTAATTTCATTTTGGCACCACTCGCCGTCTGGCTTGAGAAAGCATCTGATTTTTTTGAATAGACTGGTAATTTATAAGACGTGTTATTCTGACGTACTTTTAATGGTCTTTCATATAGAGCTGCTTTTTTATCAAAAACCACTAAAGAATCGCTCGTATTGGCATAGGTATGTAGTAACCATCCTGTATAACTTTCATCCTCTAATAAAGTATAGGCATTTAATGGACTATAGAAGTCTTCTAAACTTTCAATGGTATCCACAATGACCAATTCTTTTTGAGGACGAGTTGTCGCAACATAGAATACACGCATTTCTTCAGCTAGATCATCCAATTCTTTTTTGGTCTGTAGAGCTAAATGATAAATTGAATTGTATTTATATGTATAGTCATGACTTAAACCTTTTAAAGAAAGCCCTAAAGTAGAATCAAATAAGATGCAAGAGCTGCCATGTTTATCTCTTTGTTCATGTTGCGAAAGAATATATACGACAGGGAATTGTAAACCTTTAGATTGATGCATTGTTTTTACTTGAACTACATCATCTTCTTTGCCATATAAACTGGCTTCTTGTACTTGATCTTGCGTTGCATCTTTAGATAGTTGTAGGACAAAACCATGGATATCACTTTGATTTTCATATTGCGTAGCCAATTCTAATAAATAATCCAAGTTATTCTTATCTTGAATGGTTGTAGAAACATAATAGAAATTATTATAGGCATAGATATATTGTAGAAGTTGTACGATTGTTTGATTTCGATTGATATATAGTTCAAAGAAAGGCTTCATGAAATCTTCATTTTTAATACTCATATATAAAGATGTACCTTTTTCTTTTCCAATACAACAATTCGCAATTTGAGAAAAAGATACATTAAATAATGGAGACATTAAAGAAGCACATAACGCAATGTCATCTGTTAAATCTTCTAAAGCCTTTAATGTAGAAAGTACAATTTGAATGGCTGGATTTGTATAGAATCCATGATCAATGGTGATCATCGCTGGAATGTTGTAGGCCTCAAAAACTGTTTTCAATTTTTCTTGAGGAGCATGATTACGAGTTAATACACACATCGATTTATAGGGCATTCCCGCCTTATGCTTTTCAATAATGTCTTGCGCAATTAAATCAAAACGATTCTCATTGTGATTTTTTTTGATGGTTGCCTTATTCCCTTCTTCATCTTTATATTCTGTAAATAAGAAGCGAACGGGAAATTGAGGACTTTCCATTTGTCCTTTTGTACCGACATTCGCAATATCGATATCTTCAAATTGTTTTCCTAACAATTCATTATTCATAATCTTACTATAGAAATCATTGTTGAATTGAATAACACTCGCATTGGAACGATAGTTTTCCTGCAATAATAAAGGAGTGTTGTTGATATCTTCCTTTTTCATCCAGTCCTGCATGATTTTTGGATTGGCTTGTCTGAAACCATAGATGGATTGTTTAATGTCACCCACTCTAAATACATTGTTTTCATGACAGAAAGACGCAATGATTTTTTCTTGAAGTTCATTGGTATCTTGGAATTCATCAACTAGAATCATCTGGTACTTATTGTACATTTCTTCTTTGATCATCGGATCTTGAAGGAGTTGATACGCAAAATGCTCCATATCATTAAAGTCAATTACTTCCATTTTCTTTTTTTCTAATTGAAAGTATAGTTTTACTTTATTGGTTAATTCAAATAGAGTATCTACTAAAGTTTTATGATTTTGAATGTCCTTTAAATAGAATTCTTCATCAAATAAGTTTTCTACGATCTTTGTTTCATGATTTTTAAAAGAAGTTTGATATTTTGAGTAATCCACCTTATCAATTGTCTTCTTAAAACCAAGGGTATTCTTCAAATATAATTCAAATTGAGCTTTAAAATCTGAATACGAGTTAGTATCTAAACACTTTGATAAATATTCCTTTTTGATTTCATAATCTTCAGGCTTTGCGATTTGATCAATCACTTCATCTAAGATTTCAGTCATCGCAAGACAATGATTATGGAAGTATTTCAATGCATATTCCATTAATTCTGGACTTAAATATGTATATGAATTTTGAATGTTTTTAATCCAAGCCGTAGCGTCTTCTTCGGATTTAGAGTTAATGATTGCCAAAATATCTTCAATATATTTTTGAATGTCTTCTTCGGTTTTGCCAAAAGAATGGAAATACATTTTTAATTTTGTGTATGCATCTAAGTCTAAATCTTGAATCGCATGTTTATAGGCATTCTCAAACGCAAGGCGTGTTTGAGCTGAGGATGCCGTTTGTTTGGACATCGTATAAGAAATGGGAATCTTATAGTAATAGTTTTGTATGATCGACAAACAGAAGCTATCAATAGTAGAAATACTGGCTGTTTCAAGTAGAGCCATCTGTTGAAGAATATATTCGGTTTTTGGTTGTTCCTTTAACTTTGAAAGAAGACGCGCCTTCATTTCGGCAGCCGCATCCTTTGTGAAAGTCATGGCCAGGATAGAATCGATCGAAATATGGTCTTTTAATACAAGCTGACATAAACGTTCTACTAAAACGGCAGTTTTACCACTTCCGGCACTGGCAGAGACAACGACATTTGTATCTCGAATGTCAATGGCTTTTTGTTGGGGAATTGAAAAATCCATATTTATTCTTCCTCCTTTTCTACGCGAAGCTTTGGTTCTACTTCGTTCGCTAAATTTCGACAAATAGATTTATATGCGCAATATTTACATGCATCTTGGACATGATTAGGCAAGGCCTGTCCACTTTCAATGTCTTCTAAAAGACTGTCAATGACTTGAGTCCATTCCTCTTGGATGGTTTCTAAACTTGGATTGGCTCTTTTTACAGGCATATATCGTTTTATGTCATCACAATAAATGCTCGCATCACTAAAGTGCCATCCATTTAATCTTCGATTGACTTTAAATGTATCCGCAACATCTTTTTCATCGTTCACAGTGAGTTCAGGAACTTTTTTACGATAATTTAATTTTCCATAAGTAAGCGTTTCTGGGGTTGTCCTTAGCGCAATGTAGAAACATCCTACAGGGATTAGACCGGATTCTTTTTCGTAAGCTAACGTATATGTGGCTAATTGTAAAGAGAGTCCGGATTCAAATTCATTGAGTTTAATGTCTTTATCACTTGATTTATAGTCAAAGATACAAAAGGATGTATTTGAACCATCAATTCGGTCAATATAGCCATATAAATCAATGGTATATCCATTCCATGGGTAGGAATAAGAGAACTTGTGTTCTTGTTTATCAATATGCATATGCCAGTTGGATTCAAAATTATGTAGTTGTTCAAAAATCAACACGAGTTTTTCTGTGATCTCTTCAATTTGAGAATCAAACCATGGAACTTGTTGTAAAAGTACTTTTTTTGCGAAGGCAAATTCATTTTCAACATAGTGATGAATTTCTTCTTTGGATAAAGAAGCATAATCTTGTCTATCTTTTGAAATTACTTCTAAGACATGGTGTAAAATACTTCCGCGAATTCGAATGTCTGTGATATCTTCTTTTTCTTTTAAATACAGGCCGTATTTTAGGGCATGAGAAAAAGGACAGCGCGCATAGGATTCAAGTCTTGAAATAGATCCTTTAAAATGACCATCCTTAAAGAATATGGATTTAGCTGTTGTTTCATTTAAATCGATATTTGGCGTAGTCCAGTTAAAAGCATCGGGCGTAGTGATAAACTCAGCCTTTTGTTGGATCCAGTTTTCTATATCGGAGCTAGGCTCATAATTTTTTCCTTGATAATCACTTTGCGGGTAGAGTACGTAAAGAATCTCACACAAAGATAAGCAGTCAAAGATTTGTGCCTGCTGGTTTTGAATGCGTGTTTCAAGACTTGGAAAATCTGTATTTTGTACATAGGCCTCATCAAAGATTCCAGTATGTAACTTTAAAGCAGGAAATGCACTGGCATTTGTGCCGGTTAAAAAGACGATGGGCCTTAAATTTGTGATGTCTTGTCTAGATCCAATGAATACTCCTTCAATGGAATTAGCTTTCTGATTGGCAGAAAGATTTTGAATCTGGTGAATCAAGATATTTAAATCGTTCGCATTATGAATGTGTGTATGCACATCTTGGATAAGTGACATGACATCGTTAAAGGCATTTAAATCTTCTTTTGTGACTTGTTCGTGTAGACTTTGAATGTGTTTAGCCATCTCGATAAAATCGTATGCATTAAATAAGAAGGCATGATTTTGTATCCATTCCAAAGTATCTTGTTCTAATTTTTGGTAGGATGCAAACTGGTAGGAATCAATAATTTCATTATCCTTGTATGGTATCGTAGTTAAGAATGGTTCAAATTTTAAAAATTGTTCAGGGAACAATGTGTAATACTGCATGAGATAATTGTCATTTGGGTATAGGGTTTGAACCAAGTTTAAAAAGCTCTTTAGATCCATATCTTTAGCCCAAGTTAAATAATGAATCCACTCGTTATATATAGATGTGGTATGCACTTCCTGCATAGTTGTGAATGGAATTTTATGTGCGGTAAGAATCTGGGTTAAGACATTGATTTCACTTGGATTGTTTAGGGCAATAAAAATATCATCGGCTGAATAGTCATTTTCAATGATAAGGTCTGCGATGACCTCCATTTGTTTGCGTGCATTGGCAACACTGTAATAGTGTGTTGTCAATAGTTGTTTATCACCTAGCCATTTTGCGCCATGATCAAGCAAGATTTGAATCCAGTAATTGTCCAATTGAGAATATTCTTTTTTTAGAATATAGATATTTTCTAAATCCGGTAAACTTGAAAGGACATCTTGCGTTTGGTCTTCTTTAAGTTCAATTGGATAAAGCAGATTTAAAATTTCATGTAGATCCTTTTCTTTTTGGGTTGAACAAGGAAAATCATGGATTTGATAGGTCTTTGCCATTTTAATAAAGTCTAAACAAGCACTTAAAAAGTCATAGTCTTCTTTACTGGAATAGAAGGCGTTTGAAATAGATATATTCTTTAAGGCTTCTTTGTATAGATAAAGAATTTCAATGTCGGATTTATTTTGTCCATGATAAAAAGAAGATAGCCAGCTAGACAAGGTTAAAACTTGGATGCCAAGGCAATCTTTTTTTTGTTTTAAAATCTCTTTGTATAAAGATAAATGTAAGGTAGCCGGAGCTAATATTGTACTGTTGTCTGGAATTTGTATCATAAATTATCACCTAGATTATTATACCATGTTGCGTATCTTTTCATTCAATGATATTATTAACTCGAGAGTTAATAACTGTGGAGTTAATAAAACGGAGGGTCTATGTTTGTTGGTAGAAAAAAGGAATTGGATGCATTAAATAGTCGATATACAAGCAACAGAAAAGAATTTGGTGTATTGTATGGAAGAAGACGAATAGGGAAATCATCCATATTAAATGAATTTTTAAAGGGTAAAAACGGTATATTGTTTCAGGCAAAACAAGATAATAGTTATGGAAATTTAAAATCTTTTTCTTATGAAGTGGATCATTTATTGGATCTTCCAGATACATTTGTTTTTGCGAGTTGGCAACACGCCTTTAAATCGATTCAAGAATACGCAAAGAATGAGCGCTTTGTGTTGGTTATAGATGAGTATCCATATATAGTGAGTCAAGATTCTAGTTTCTCTTCTGTTTTGCAAGAGTTTATTGATCATGCGAGTGATAATATGATGGTCATCTTATCGGGAAGTGATATAGGTTTTCTGCAAAGAGAAATACAGAATCATGCGAGTCCATTATATAAAAGACGCACTTTTGAGATGGAAATCAAAAAAATGAATTTTATGGATGCAAAAGAATTTGTGAAGATGGAGGATATTAAAAATCAAGCTAATTATTTGTGTTTAATGTCGGGATATCCATATTATTTATCGACAATTGATCATACGAAAACTTTTTATGAAAACATTCAATACTTGTTATTTAATGAGTTCGGTACATTCTTTAATTTGCCAGATCAACTTTTATCAAATTCAACGAATGTACAGGATGTATATAATTCCATATTAGTATCAATCTCAAAGCGTAATCGAACGATAAAAACGATTAGTGAAGATATTCATGAGGCAGAGGCTAAAGTCTCTAAATATATTGCAACATTGATAAAGAGTGAAATTGTAGAGAAAAAGAATATGTATAATACATTAGAAAATTAAAACACCAATGTTGATAAAAAAAACCAATCGAAATACAACATTGGCGTTTTAATT
>NZ_CAKVMR010000058.1 GCF_934772795.1 uncultured Holdemanella sp. | reverse complement strand
ATATCGGGATGCAATGAGCTCTAAGCACAGTAAATAAGCGGATAATTACCACCCATTTGCAAAAGAGGAGCTTTTAACAATAAAACGCTTAAAATCACACAAACTATTAAAACAACAATATTCATTATACAAAGGGTAAAAATTTTATTCTGTTGAAGCATACTAAACATATCAACATTTAGAAATCCAATAAAATTATTTATTTTATGTAAGTTCTGACTAAAAAGATTAACCATTAAATAAAGCGTAATAGTAATCACCAAAGATGTCGTAGTTGATTTAAACAAGCAAGAAATTAATGTATAGACACCTATCAGAAATAAACTCATAGCTATTGTTATAAAAATAATATACATTAGTATCTTACTTTCCATATATATATGATTTCCCACTGAAAATGAATATTGCGTATTTCCCATACCAAAAATCATTGTATTTACGCCAAATAATAGAACTATCAAACCAATAAATCCAATTAACAAAAAAATAGAAAATACCACTTTAGTAAGAATAATTTTTAAAGTATCATATTTTGAAGTAAACAATATTTTATACACACCTTGATCGAATTCTTTAAATATATCAAAAATCAAAAGGAAGTATAAAATTAATAAAACTGCACCTAAATAATGATTCGATAAATTCACAGCCAAGTTAGATGTTGTACAAACATAAGGCGAATGCTTAATTGGAATATGATTCTTTTTTAAATACCTATATTCTTTCTGTGTCTTTTTTAGGTGATCTAAAGAATACGTTGTATACGAAATAATCGTATACTTTTTTGTTTTTCCTTCAATCAACAAATCATTCCACTGCATTAAATCATCTAAAGAAACTGCAGAAGTAGAATAATCACGGTATAAATCATTTGCACAGGAATACAGCCTTTTAAAATATTCAATCGCATTTCCATAATATTGTTTGTCTTTTTCTTTTTTAGCCAAAAACTGATAATTTGCCATATTCGTAATATCGTACATAGCGTTTTGTCTTGCCTTGGAAAACTGTTCAGTTTTTGCTTCTATGTATACATGATTTTGGTATCCGTTAAAAGAAACATACCCTATAAAAGAACAAAGAATCAATAAGAATACAAGCCAATTCTTTTTTGTGCGAATAAATTTATGCCATTCATACTTTAACAAATAAACCATATCTATTCTCCATAAATTCTTGTATACATATTCTCTAAATCATCGCTTGTATTAGTGATATCCAGCAGTTGAACGCCTTCTCTTTCTAATTTGCATAAATATACGGATAGCTCATTTGGGTTTTGAATAGAAAATTCATATAGAAAATCTGATAGTTTTCTAAACCGGTGGTCTGTTATTATTTTATTCACCCTAATTTGATATGTGATTGTCTGCTCTTGTTTTTCTACCTCTTTAATTTTACCATTTTCAATATAAATAATACGATCAGCAATCTTTTCAATTTCATTTAATTGATGGCTAGAAATCAATAAAGACATTCCGTATTCATCCACCATTTTACGAAGTTCTTTTCGTAATTCAAATACACCCGATGGATCCAATCCATTCATAGGCTCATCTAACATTAGAAACTGGGGAGAAGATAGCAATGCAATAGAAAGTGCTAATCTTTGTTTCATACCTAAAGAATAGCTAGATACAGGCTTTTTTAAATAATCTCCTATTCGTGTATAATCCGCCATTTGTTGCAGTTTATCTTTCGATACATTTTTTAAGCTGGCAAATATCTCAAGATTTTCATAACCAGTCATATTAAAGAAAAGTCCTGGACTTTCAATCAAACTAGCCTGATGCGACAAAGCCTTCTCTCTTTGACTTTGTATATCATGACCACATATAGTAACATTTCCAGAATCCATATGAATTAACCCGCATAAACATTTCATTAATGTACTTTTACCTGCACCATTAGGACCAATAAAACCTACAATTTCATTTTTTCGAATAGAGAATGAAATATCATCTAACACTAAATGATTGCCATATGACTTACACAAATTTAAAACATCTAAAACATTTTGTTTTATCATTATAAATAGCCCTCCTTTTTTTAGTTAGAAGTTAAAACAATTGAAAATGTTACAAAAGTAAATGTAAATCAAAATATTTCTTTTATCATTTTCTATACAACAATATTTTTTTCATAAGCTTATCTTATCTTTCTGTCGAATACTCACATAATTTATAAATAGTAAAACAAAAATAAAAACGACACATATACAAATCGAATTCAACCAGTTTTGCATGCCACAACCAGATAAAATACTCAAACTTGGACTTATACTAAATGGATTTATAAAAGATATCAAATCCATTCTTTGACTGATGACATATAAAATAATACAAATTATTCCAGATAAATAATTAAATCCTGTTTTCGTGAAGGTATATACACAAAACATAGCCATTTGAATATAAAGTTCTAATTTCAGAAGAATTAATGGTAAAGATATTATTAAAGCTTTCCATAATGGAATAAAAGATAAATCTGGTATAAATCCTTGTTCTGTCGCATAATATTCAGACATATTATTTATGACATAATTGTCTGTATGATACATCCTTTTAAAAGAGAAAAAATGTTTAGTGTCAGCCAACAGCCATGTATCCCATCCTGCAAAGCCATTACTAATTCCTAGCAAAAGAAAAGGAATACCAATTGATGCAATCATAAGAAGTAAAAAAGCTATAAATAATTTTACTTGTATGTGTACGAAAAAGTGCACATCATTTAATTGTTCAAGCTCAAAAACACCTGTCTTTTTTTCGTACATTAAAACAACAATACAATAAATCAAACATAAAGGCATAAACAAATACGCAAATGAACTGTCTATTCTTAACTGGTGTGCTAAAAAATACCATGGACCTTTTCCTACATATTGTTCTGTATTTGTTTCTAATTGATGTAGCTGTTCTTGAACAGATAATTCAACGGTTCTATAATCCTCTTTTTTATTTTGAGATATTTGGCTTCCAATCATAAAAATCCGACTCTGATCAAATGAAATTTCTGATTCTTCAAAGCCTAATTTATGAACTTGGCGCATAAATTTTTGATCACCATTCTGTTTTAATGCATCCAAATGATACAGCTTATCCCATAATGTAATTTCATTATATCTTTTTATTAATCCTTTATTTTTAAAGACTTCTTTTCCATATTTGTTAAATAAATTCCATCCAGCTTTGGCATTATCAATAGCCCAGCTTAAATAATCCTGATAACTATTCCAATACACCTTTTCCTCTGCACTCATATGTTTTACGGCCATGTATTGTAGATTGATATCTGATAAAGCTCTTTGGTACTGTTGAATCTGCGTTTCAAAAATATTCATATTCTGTTCCACATCATACTCATGTCCCATATAATTAGGTACTTGCACCATGTTCAATACTAATAAAATGAAAAAGATAACAGCACTCACTTTATTCTTTAATACACTTTTTATTTCTAAACCCATAAACTTAACCCAAATCCAATCTTTCTAAATAGAGACATGAAATGAACTGTATGCATATTGCGCCTATAAAGAACAAAGATGTATAGGCCCATAAAGTTTCAATATGCAAATATGTATACATAAAGACAAATAATAATCCCGTCAACATTAGACTCATTCCTTTATTTTTCGTCAACAAAGATAAACATTGTATACATGAAGCACTAAACAAAACCCATCCAAGTACAGAAAGAATATGATGAAACAAGTAAATAATCACTGGTGTTGTTCCAATCAATAACTCTATGCCACTTCCACAATTTATATATCCAATCAAATACAATACAACGAAAAATAGTATACTAAAAAAAACAGTGATAAAAATATGTAACAACGCGCGAAGTATATATACATATTTACGACTTTTCCCTATTGTAAATAAATATCGAAATGTATTGTTTTCTAAATCTTTAGACCATATATCCACATTCCACACTAGAATCAAAATCATGAATAAATAAAAGAAAAGATTGTTTCCTTTTAAAAATTGCACCATCAAATAACAACCTGTCGGTTTATTTTGATATACAAAGTCATAATATTCATTTTCAATATATGTTTTTTCCATTTGAATTCGTTTTTTTAAGTCTTGTTTATTATTTTGGAGAATCGATTTAAAATTGGATAAATCCATACCTGAATCAATGTATTTTAAAATGTTTTGATCCCTATCATACATATCTTTTGCAATTGTTTTTGCATCCTCGTCATTTTTCCAATCACTTAATAACTTTTGACAATAAATACTGTCCTCTCTAAAAAAGGCATTCAGTTTTTCTTTTGGAAGAATATTGATTCTTTGGTTTTCTTCATTTATCATTTCATAATAATACATGATTTGATTGGATGCATATTGTTCATATTCAGTATTGTATTTAAAAAAATACACGGATAAAACGCCAATTAAAACAAGGATCAATACTAAAATATTTCTTTTTGAAAAAAGAAATTTAAATTCATTTTTTAATAACATACACTTAACCCTTATATAGTTCCTTATAATATGTTTCCAAATCCTGATGCACTTCAGCTAAGGAATAAACCAAAACATCATTTTGAATCAGTATTTGCAAGGATTTAGAAAATTCTTCTTTGGAATCACATTGCATATAAAGAACATGCTCTTTAATAAAAGAATTTTTTAAAAGAAGCAATACACTTTTGGAATTAGAAACTTCTAATCGATAAATCGAATGATTTTGACGAAGTTCGTCCATATTCTTCTCTTTGATCAACTTTCCACTTTTAATAAATAAAGCTCGATCAGCTAGTTTATCGAGTTCACTTAACTGATGAGAAGATAATAAAATACTTGTTCCTTCATTTCGTATAGTTAAAAGCTTATTTCTTAAATCAAATATAGCTTGTGGATCTAAACCATTCGTAGGCTCATCAATAATAAGCAATTTAGGTTTAGCCATCATAGCCAAAGCCAAGACTAATCTTTGTTTCATTCCCATCGAATAATGTTCTGTGGTTCGATATAAGCCATCCTTTAAATCACTGAATTGCTCCATTTCCTCAATTCTTTTAGAATCTAAATGTTTCCAATTTGCCATGATTTTAAAATGTTCATGTCCAGATAACTCTGGATATAAAGATGGATATTCAATACTTACACCTATATTTTTTAACGCATTGGATGAATCGCTCTTTAAATCATGTCCACAGATAGTAACTTTCCCTTCATTCATATGATATAGTCCTGTAATACATTTCATAATTGTACTTTTTCCAGCACCATTTGGCCCAATCAGCCCTACAATTTCATTTTCAAATATTGAAAAACTAATATTATCTAAAATCCTATGATTTTTAATCTGTTTTGAAACGCCTTCTACTTTTAGTATTTCCATATATATACCCCATATTCCTTCCCTAAATAATAAGAGACAACAAAATGTTATCTCTTAAATACTTATAGCTTAAATCCATAATTCGGTTTACACTTTATTTATCCCATGGATACTATATTTCCACTAGACTTGGTTTAGCCAGTGCATTAGTTCTTGCATTGAATATGATTATATTGTCACCATTTTAAAAACAAGTATTATATAGTGATTGTTTCATTGCAATTGCAAATATCCATTAAAAAAAACTCTTTCTGATTTCAGAATAAATTAATTGTAATAAAAAAGCAATATTTAATTAAAAAAACATAGTCTATTTAAACTATTTGGTAACCCTTTTATTGTCGACAACCTCACTACGATCAGGATCGAACAACACTACATCAATATAGAAATCTAAATGATGATATTTTTCTTTTTCAAATAAATCATACATTTGATGCTGCTTTTCATCTTTATTGTCAAATAAAATATGTAATCCTCTAAATGAATCCATAATAGATAATGTTAATGACACTGCATCTCCTAAATAACCAATAAAATTTTTATCTTCCAATACATCATTTATAGATATTCTCTCAAAAAAACGATTGCAACTCGCAACGATCACTATATTCTTATTTTCCCTTTTCTTTATAATTTTCGCATCAAAAGTACGCATATAATTTTCTGTTAAATGTAATTCAAATGGACTAACGGTAATATTCCATCCTAATAAATACATATATGCTAAATATCTGCATGCCAAATATCTATTTTTTATATCTTCTTCATCAAATAAAATATGCATAATCACATCATTTTGACTGCTCTTTGTATATTCACATATATTCTCTAATAATTTATCACTAGGAAATTTTGTGGTTCCATTCTCAATTAATTTAAGTGCAGTCACACTAATATTCATTTTTTTCGCCATGCTAACTTGTGACTCTTCACAATCCAATCGAATATTTTTCATATAAGTTGCAAATGCCATGCTATCACCTCTGTCCCTATTACATTATATTAAAAATAGTAAGTATTTTCAATTTTTTGAGTTGCATTTACTTTCTATAGGTAGTATATTGTTGTTGTAGCAAGTATATGCATTTGCGTAGCACTAATTTACTTGCTATACATTGACAATCTTTGAAGGAGGAAAATTTACTATGTATGTTGAACATTAAAAAAAGATCCACTAGATAAAGTTTGGTCACCGCATCTAATGAATCTACTCAAATGAAGAACTGTTTTTATAATGTCTTCACGTAAGCATTATAACAAACATTTCTTTTTCCAACAAAATAAAAAAGGAGGAAAATTTGTATGGAAAACACAAAACTATATATTGAAACGCCTGTTTTTACAGGTAGAAATGTTCCTATTAATGAATTAGCAAAAGCCATTGGGAAAGATGCCCAATACATTCGAATCGGTCTTCAACAAGGTGTTTTAAATTTTGGCTATGCTATGAAAAAAGACAATTCAAGCGAATACAACTACTATTGTCCAGATAAGAAAGTATGGGAAGAAACAGGGTATTTCAATGGATAATAATATTGAACTTATCACCGGAAATGAGATCAGACATAAAACATATTTTGAAAACAACTATATTGTAGATTCTCTTATCAAAGGAAATAAGGTTAGTATTTTAACTGGTGGAAGTAAAACTGGTAAATCCACATTAGCATTACAACTCGCAAATTCAGTTTCTAAAGGCATTCCATTTCTTAATAACAATACGATCCAATGTGATGTTCTCTATATTTGTTTAGATAACGATGAGGATTTGATTGCAGAAAGATTGAAACTGATGAATCTTGAAATGGATGATTCTGTAGTTTTTTGTTTCAATAAAAACATAGTTTTAGAAGACACTTCTTCAAATCAAGATGATATATTATTACTCGAAGTTGTTACGGAAACATTAATTTCTCATCCATTTCTTAGACTAGTTATTATTGATCTATTCGATAATATTCGCAATCTAACTATTAAAACAGAAGCAAATAATGTTAAAGATACAGAAGATATGGAATATTTAAAAGGGATTGCTGATGGTTTAAAAATTCATATTTTACTACTTAACCATGATACGAAAAACGGAAGTCAAAATGGTTATTGTTCATCCAAAGGAGGTGTAAAACTTGTGGGATCATGCAATGGCACTTATCTACATTTAATTCGAAGTGGTATTGGACAAACAAGTGCTACGCTTGAAGTTGGTGGAAGGAATATTAAAGAAGAAATCCTACAATTACATTTAGATACATCAACCCTTACGTATTCATTAAGCGAAGAAAATATTAATGATGATATGCCATATGAAATAGGTATAATTCGAAACTATATCATTAAAAACAATGGATATTCAGGTACTATTTCCAATCTTTTACAACTCACAAAATTAACAATTGCAGCAAACAGAGCATCTCGATTACTAAATACACATAAGGACTTACTTGCTTCAGAAGGAATTACTTTTTCAATTGATCCAAGCCGTTCGAATGGAAGAATCTATACTTTTCAAGTTGAACAAAAGGACGATAAGGACGATACTTTATGCATATAGTTATTTATCGTCCTACCGTCCTAGGATTTAATAAAACCTTTGTTACTTTGTCGAAAGTAACGCAAATGCACTTTTGTCATAAACAAAAGATGCCTTGCGCTCTACGAGGTTCATATGGAACAAAGCATTAGCTTTAAAATCGGCAAAGGAAGCATCGCTCACAATGCAAGAGATTTTACTGCAAGTAATGTTGACAGCAATCGAAGCCAATACAATATTGAGTATGTTAATAAAGATTTAAAACAAACTTATCATGAATTATTTGATGATGCCGTCGCAAAATATAACGCTAGACAAACTCGTAGTGATCGTACCATTCCAAATTATTATGAAAAAATACGAATGGGTAAACAAGAAAAATTATTCCATGAAGTTATTGTTCAAGTTGGAAATATGGACACAATGAATTGTCTTGGAAAGAATGGTGAACTAGGAAAAGTAATTCTTGATGAGTATATGAAAGGCTTTCAAGAACGTAATCCTAATCTCTATGTATTCTCTGCTCATCTTCATATGGATGAACAAACACCCCATCTTCATATTGACTTTATTCCTTTTACTACAGGAAGTAAAAGAGGACTCGAAACTCGTGTTTCATTGAAACAAGCTTTAAAATCTCAAGGATTTAATGGAGGAAGTCGATCAGAAACAGAGTGGAACCAATGGGTGAATGCTGAAAAAATAGAAGTTGGCAAAATCATGAATAAGTATGAAGTTAAATGGGTCAACCTTGATACACATAATAAACCGCTTGATGTTCTTAACTTTAAAAAAGAAAAAAGAAAAGAAGAAATTTCAAAGTTGGATCATGAAATATTAACATTGAAAAAGCAATATAGTTCACTACAAAATATGACACCCTATCTAAATGATGCGTTTAACGCTTTAAACAATGAAGATTTATGGTTGTTACCAGAACCAAATAAGCTCACACTTGCTTCAACATATCATAAAAATATTGTTCAACCAAAATTTTCCAAACTAAGAGCATTTATACAACCATTGATCAATCAAGTATTTGATATCGTAAAAGAATTAATAAATCTGAAAACTCAACTGATCTTTTTTAAAAACGAAAATACTGAATTAAAAAATTCAATAGATGAATTATCTTATGAAAATCGAGAATTAAGAAGAGATATGAACAAACTCAAAAAATTCTTTGGTAAAGATACAATTGAAAATGCTCTTACTTTTAAGATTGTCAAATCCAAAAGAAAGGAAATTCATAAATGAGAAAAAGAAATAAACATATGCGATTGCCTAGTGGTTATGGGTCAATTGTAAAAATGAGTAACGCAAACAGAAGACGAAGACCTTATATTGTTCGCATAACAACAGGTTATGATATAGATAAACAAACAGGTAAGACTAAACAAGTGATAGGCATTATTGGTTATGCTAAAACTCGCGAAGAAGGACTTCAAATGCTAGCGAAATATCATGAGAAGCCATACGATTTAAATCAAGGAAATCCCTCTTTTCGAGAAGTCTTTGAAGATTGGTTTGATGAAAAGTTCAAAGACAATATGGAAGCCAAAAAAATAAATAGTTACCGAGCCGCATATAATACGTGCACACGAATCTTCGAATACCCATTTAGAGATATTAGAACTAGTGATCTTCAAAATATTATTGATAATTGTGGTAAAAACTATCCTACTCTAAGAAATATTAAAATCTTATTTAACCAAATGTACGCATATGCGATCAAGAACAATCTTTGTAGCACAGATTACGCAAAATTTGTGGATATAGCCAAATACAAAGATAGAAATCCGAATAGCTATGATCGGCAACCATTTTCAAAAGAACAATTGAATGTATTATGGTCACAAAAAGAAGATATATACATCCAAATGATTTTGATTCTTTGTTATACAGGTGTACGAGTAAGTGAATTATTGGATTTAAAGAAGCAAAATGTTAATCTTGATGAACATTATTTCACTATTACTAAATCAAAAACACAAAGTGGAATCCGTAAAGTTCCGATTGGTACTATGATTTATCCATTCTTTAAAGCCTGGTATGAATCGAGTCAATGTGATTATGTATTCCACACGCCCGATCAAAAACATTTTACGTATCGTAACTATTACGACAGCTACTGGAATCCATTTATGGTTCGATTCGAATATGATCAAACACCGCATTGTTGCAGACACACATGTGTATCTCTACTTGCAACTGCACAGGTATCACAAACATATCAAAAACTAATAGTTGGTCACAAAGGCGCTATGTCTATCACAGAAAGCGTGTATACTCATATTGAAATGTCAGAACTTATTAAAGCAATTGATTCTGTTTATTATCCAGAAGAAATAATTAAAGAAGTAAAAAAATCAAAGAAAAGAAGTGAACACTGTGAGAGATAAGAATTATATTTATAAGCAGAAGAATCCTTTAATAGTCCATGTCATGAAGGAAGTTCATATTCTTGGATTATACGCATAATAGTGTATAATGCAAATAAAAGTAGAAATACCAAATCAGTATGGCTCCTACCGCCATAAGCGTAGGGCGTTAAAGTGTGGAAGGATATGAATCCTTCCTTTTATTTTTCCTACGGGAAAGAGGCCAGCAATGCCGGTGTTAATACACACCGAACCGTACTCTGCAATTTTCCTTTCCACTTGCTTGTTGAGTGCAGTTTTCCAAAGCCTCTTTGAACACAGAATTTCATTCTGTGGCTACACGTTTTGCGAACGCTGTTGACCAGAACCAGCTTACCGCTAGCTGTGGTCTTTTTCTTTTAATTTAACTTGATTATTAGTTTTCATATTCAAATAATTTGGCAATCAACACTTTGAGTTCACCCAAAGTAGCTGGCGTTCCAACAATGACTTCCAAACATTCATTTCCAGTACGATAAACAACAACCTGTATAGGAGTAGCGTTCGATTGACAACGATGATCAGCTAATGACTTTGGTAATCAGTGACACAAGAGAAATAAACGAATTATAGTCATTGGAAAACAAATCCGTTTGCTTCTTTAGAATCATTGACATAGTTATAATAGCTAAAAACACACTATCCGCTTTCAAAAATTTAAAAATTTTTATTTTTTGAAAGCGACATATTGCACACAAAGATTATAATCGGATATAATAAAAGTAAGGATGACTTTCGAAAGTTTAAAAAAATTCATTTTTTGAAAGTGAGGCAACACTATGAAAACCATTGAAAGAACTGAATACCTGAATCGAATAAAGAATCTGAAGGATACGCCTGATATAAAAGTTATTACCGGTATCAGAAGATCGGGTAAGTCAATACTGATGCAGGAGTATATCCAGTATCTGAAAGATAACTTTAATGATATCAACGTTATCTTTATTGACTTTATGGATCTTTCATTTGAACACCTGAAAGAGTATCATGCGCTTCATGCCTATGTTGAAAAACGATATGTGGAAGGAAAGTCGAATTATCTTTTCATTGATGAAGTGCAGATGTGTCCAAATTTTGAACTGGCTGTAAATAGCCTATATTCAAAAAGAAAATATGATATCTATATCACTGGTTCCAACGCTTTTTTGTTAAGTGCAGATTTAGCCACTCTATTTACCGGACGTTATATTGAAATTCATGTCTATCCATTCAGTTTCAAAGAATATTGTAATTACTACGACAACAACCACGACATAGAAAAGCTATTTGAAGATTACACCATCAAAGGTGGATTAGCTGGGTCCTATGCCTACAACACCGAAAAAGACAGGAAGGATTATATCAAGGAAGTCTATGAAACAATTGTTACAAGAGACCTTGTACAGAAGTATTCCCTGCCAGATACTCAGGTATTACAGCGCTTAAGTGAATTCCTTATGGACAATATATCAAACCTGACCTCACCAAGCAGAATCAGCAATATGCTATCCGAAAAGAACATATCAACTAATCATGTCACCATTGGAAAATATATCAAATACCTGTGCAACGCCTTTGTTTTCTATGATATCAAGCGCTACGATATCCGTGGCAAGAAATATCTTGAAAGCATAGAAAAGTTCTATTTAAGTGATATTGGCATACGTTATGCTGTTCTTGGTACAAGAAACATGGATTATGGCAGAGTATATGAAAACATGGTCTGTCTTGAATTATTACGTAGTGGCTATGATGTCTATGTTGGAAAGCTTTATCAGAAAGAAATCGATTTTGTTGCCCAAAGAGGTAATGAAAAAATCTATATTCAGGTAAGTGACAATATCACTGAAGAGGAAACATTCAAAAGAGAATATGCGCCTCTTTTACAGATCAAGGATGCATATCCAAAGATTATCATCGCCAAAACCGGTCATCCAAAGTATTCATATGAAGGAATTGAAATCTTTGATATCAGGGATTGGTTGCTAAATAAAAGCCAAGCTATATAATCAAAAAATTAGTAAGATTAAAACTATTAAACGCATCAGCATCCGCTGGTGCTTTTCTTGTAAAATTACGTTTTGTGCGTGCTTTTCGATAACTGAGGAGTTAATTTTGCTACTTATAAGCGTGCTGTATGCGTGCTTAAATAGACTTTTCAGCACTATTCACAACAATTCACAGAAATAGAAAAAACCACCCAAAGCCCATATATAAAGGGTTTGAGTGGTTTTGAATCTCTTTGCAGAGTAGTCAAAAGTATGTTCTGACTAACGTTTAGGTAGTTACGACATCCCATAAATAAAAGCTTTTAGGCTTCTTTTGTTACCTACCCGTTACCTTCTTACTACTTTTTATTACAACTAAATACTTCTTATTGTCTTCTATTGGGTGCTTGCTTCATGTTTTATTTTTCTAGATCAACTATTTCTTTTACTTCTGATAAGGGCTCCAGTATACACTCCCTGTCTTTTGTATATATCTCAATTTCATCTATATCGTTAAAACTGTCAACGTTGGAAATAAACACGGCGCACCCTTCTATAATATCTCCGTCTTTAAATACTATTTTAGCTCTGTCTATGCTCCAGGCTTCCATAAACTCGTCTTTAGTTAACGTCTTCATTCTTTGCTACTCCCATAACTTTATTATAAGCAAGTGGGCCGTCTTCCACAACCTCGCCACGCTTGACACGTGGTAAAACCGTGAAAAACGGCCCACACTATTTTTTTAATTATTGTTATTTACTATATTTTTCTTACATTTTTTTATTTTAAATACTGTTTATTGCTGTAAGTAGTTCTTCATAATCCAGGTGGGTGTATACCTTTTCTGTTAAGCTCATAGCTCCTTTATGCCCTACTATCTTTTTAATTGTAACGGGCTTCACGTCCGCCAGTGTCAACAATGATATACAAGTGTGCCGTTACGGTATAATAACGACAAACGGAAAAAGCCTTTATTTTCAAGGGGTTCACGCGTTTGCCGTCATTT
>NZ_CAKVMR010000057.1 GCF_934772795.1 uncultured Holdemanella sp. | reverse complement strand
AATGTAGTAGCAATACTACAATTTTCGTCGTGCTTTCAAATAAAAAATACCATCCAGACAATAGTATCCGGATGGTTCGTCATCTCTTAACTTAATAACATTGCGCAAACACGTTTTTTGCTTATTTATGAATAATTTCTTCCGCACGATTTAGTGCAGCACTGATATTCGGTTGGAAGTTTTCTTTACCAACAAGCTCAATAAAGCCGGCCTTTTCCATGACCTTCATTGGTTGATCATTCACATGTGAGAATACAATCGTGATGCCTTTGGATTCGCAGACTTGAACTAAGTCTTTTAAGGCATTTAGTGCCGTACTATCTAGTGCAGGAACACTACGCATACGAAGAACTAGACATGTTGTAAAATCTTTGACGGCAATTTCTTCAATCACACTAGCAGCGCCAAAGAATAATGGTCCTGATATTTCATATACACGAATCTGAAGTGGAAGCTTTTGAAGATGCTCATCTACATCTGGTGTATCATCATCTACATATGTCCATCCATTGACTTTTGTTTCTTCACTCATACGTTTAATAAATAACAAACATGCCAATACCATACCCACTTCAATAGCGACAACCAAATCAAAGATAACAGTTAACACAAATGAAGTGACAAGCACAATAACATCACTTTTAGGTGCTGTTTTAACTAAGTTTAAAAAGGTACGCCATTGGCACATATTGTATGCAACAATAAATAGAATCGATGCAATTGTAGGCATCGGAATCATTCCGGCATATGGCATCAACACAACTAATACAATCACCAATGTGATAGAGTGCACCATACCGGCAATTGGTGTTCTTCCACCATTTTTAATATTGGCTGCCGTTCTTGCGATAGCCCCTGTGGCAGGAATTCCTCCAAATAATGCAGATGCGATATTTCCAGCACCTTGCGCAACAAGTTCCATATCCGAACGGTGTTTTCCATTGATCATACCATCGGCAACAACACAAGAAAGTAAGGATTCAATGGCAGCTAATACAGCTATGGTTAGTGCATTTGGAAGTGCATTTTGGATGATATTCAATGATAAACCTGGAAAATGTAAAGTTGGTAATGCGTTACTGATTGTATAAAGATTTCCAATTGTATTTACCTTTAATGGTAATAATTGAACCATTGCTATTCCGGCAATAACGGCTAAAAGTGAGCCTGGAATTCTTTTAAAAATGTATGGAGAAATAATCAATATAGCTAGACAAACAATTCCAACAAGTACGGCATCCATATTGATTGTCGAAAAATTATTTAATACGGCCTCAAATTTTTCAACAGTTTCAATGGGTTTCACTCCGGTTGGATAGGTCAATCCAAAGAAATCTTTTAATTGACCAATCACAATCGTAACGGCAATACCAGAAGTAAAACCTGTTGTGATAGTGAATGGAATAAATTTGATTAGACTTCCAAAATGACAAAGCCCCATCAAAATCAAAAAGATACCCGCAAGAATAGTGGCGACAATAAGTCCATCCATTCCATCATGAGCTACAATCCCTGCAACAATAGTCGCAAAAGCAGCGGTTGGCCCTGCAATTTGGACACTACTTCCGCCTAATGCTGAAATGACAAAACCTGCCACAATGGCAGTAAAGATTCCGGCTTCCGGTCCAACACCTGAAGCAAGTGCCAATGCAATCGATAGTGGCAACGCGATAATAGCTACAATAATTCCAGCCGTTACATCTTTGAAAAACTGAGACTTATCATAGCTTTTAAGTGATGAAAGTAACATCGGTTTCAGTGAATTCGTTTGTTAATATCCCTCTCTTTTTAACAACCTTTACAGTATACCATAATTTAAGTATTTTTAAGGAATTTTCTATACTAGTATTTGATATACTGAATATATAACACTAAATTTCAGGAGAATACTATATGAAAAAAAAGACTAAAATTATAATTTTAATCTCAGTATGCATTTTGATTGCCGTTATCGGTATTTATTTCTTGTTTCCAAAGGGATCAAGCAATCAAAACATCTATGTTCAAAAAGTTTCTACAATCATTGGATCTTCCTATACGGAAAATCGTTATTCAGGTGTTGTAGAATCCTCAGAAACGGTTGATATTAATCAAGATGGAAACAAATCCATTACAGACATGTATGTAGAAGCAGGGCAAAAAGTAAGTAAGGGAGATAAATTATTTTCTTATGATACAACAGAAGCCGCGAATTCGATTGCCCAAAAGAAATTGGATATAGAAGCTCAAAATAATGAAATCCAAGCGCAGAATAATACCATCGCCGATTATAAGGCTGAACTAAATAAGGGTGCAGATAAAGTCGAGATTCAGGCACGAATCAACGATGCAAGTTATGCGATTCGCCAGGCTCAAAATACAATCAAAGCTACACAGACTGAAATCGATCAGTTGAATAAACAAATTGAAAATTCTACTGTTGTTTCAACTATTGATGGAATTATTAAAGAAGTCAATAGAGATGGTGGAACGGATGAAAGTGGAAACCAAAAGCCATTAATATCCATTACGCAAACTACAGATTTTAGAGTGAAAGGCGCTATTAGTGAAATGGGCACCATTTCTGAAGGGACAAGTGTTATTGTAAGAAGTCGTATAAATGAAGATCAAATTTATAAAGGTACAGTTACCAAAGTGGAAACAGACCCTCAATCCAATTCGAACAATAACTTTTATGGAAATGATTCAAATGAATCTGCATCCAAATATCCTTTCTATGTCTCTTTAGAAAACAATAAAGGATTAATGCTAGGACAACACGTCTATATTGAAGTGGATAACGGTCAATCCTCTAAGAAAAAAGGAATTTGGCTCGATGCTAGTTTTATTGTTTCAGATGACAATGGCAACTCTTATGTATGGGTATCAGAAAGAGGTAAATTAAAGAAAAGAAAAGTAGAGCTTGGTAAAACGGATGAAGAAACATTTACCACAAAAATCAAGTCAGGACTTAGTGAAGATGACTATATCGCATGGGCCGATGATACATATAAGGAAGGTATGAAGACAACGACTGAATACCAAACGGAAACGGATGGTGATGCGAATGCTTCTTAATCTTAAAAATATTTATAAAAATTATGGAAAAGAACCATTGATCGTTCCTGTTTTAAAAGATGTAAGTCTTGAAATATCGCAAGGTGACTATGTTGCGATTATGGGACCTAGTGGTTCTGGTAAAACAACACTGATGAATATCATTGGATGTTTGGATCGAGCTACCAAAGGAACCTATCTATTTGAAGATGAAGATATTTCTGAAATGAGTGATGATGCATTAAGTGATCTTCGTTTAAATAAGATTGGCTTTGTCTTTCAAAACTTCAATTTATTAAGTTCAGAAACGGCTCAAGAAAATGTAGCTTTACCCTTAATTTATGCAGGAATCAATAAAGAAGAAAGAAATCATAGGGCTGATGTTGTATTAAGTAAAGTTGGTTTAGCAGATCGTACAACTTTTAAACCAAGCCAATTGTCAGGTGGACAAAAACAACGTGTTGCGATTGCCCGTGCCCTAATCAATCATCCTAGAATTCTACTTGCCGATGAGCCTACAGGTGCATTAGATCAGGCAAGTGGAAAACAAGTTATGGAATTATTTAAATCCTTAAATGATGAGGGTGTCACAATCATCATGATTACGCATGATGCCAATGTGGCAAGTCATGCAAAAAAAATTCTTCATATCATTGATGGAGAAATCATTGAAAATAAACAAGGAGGTGTACTATGAAACCTTCTATAAAAAAAGGAATTATTATTACTTCTGTATGTGCATTTGCCTTGGTTGGAATCAAGTTTTACTTAAGCTCATCCAATACGATTGAAGTTCATTCTGTATCCAGTTTAAATACAGGCTATTGGGATAATCCATCCACTTCAACAGGGCTTGTATCTAATAGTGATACACAATCGGTTTTATATGATTCTTCTAAAACAATCACACAAGTCTTTGTCAAAGATGGTCAACAAGTGAGTGTAGGAGATCCTTTATTGTCATATGACCTGACTACACTACAAAGTGCTGTAGATACAAGTCAATTGGAAGTGGAAAAAGCACAAAATGCGATTACACTTGCCAATCACGAGTTAAAAAAATTATTAAATACAACACCGGTTCCAGATGTTACGCCTGAACCAGATATACCAGATCCTACTCCAGCTCCATTACCGGATATTCCAAATCAAGATGGAAATGGTTTGTATCCTTATATTCTTTCTTTATCCCAAGCTGAAAAGAATTTTACAAACTATAAGATCTATTATGCAGATACAGAAAGTGAAGCTCCTGAAAAAGGGCCTCATGAAGATGATTCTTTATGGAAAGAAGAAAGAGTTAAAAAAACATCAGATCATACATGTTGGTATTGGATTGAATATACATATATAGATGGTTCAAACAATGTGTATGATTCAAAAGATGTTGTAGAGTATTATAGTGATCAACAACAAATTCCTTCTGAAAATATTTCTATAGTTGGAACGAAACAAAATCCTTATGTATTCAATTTGAGTGAAGCCCAAGGTTTTGTCTATGGAAAACTATTTTTAGACAATGCGAATCTAAACCAATACTTACGATTCGATGTGTATACAAATGATGGTGACCTTAGCTCTTCATGGCTTGTTCGTTGTGATAAGTTTGCCGCTAAA
The DNA here is from genome assembly GCF_934772795.1 of uncultured Holdemanella sp. GTDB lineage: Bacteria > Bacillota_I > Bacilli_A > Erysipelotrichales > Erysipelotrichaceae > Holdemanella. The sequence continues at coordinate 8,681 of NZ_CAKVMR010000057.1, read as the reverse complement.
CAATCCATGAATGAAGGCGATATGTATTCGGTGATTTCGCACACAAAAGAAGAACAGAAATATGTGGAAGTAGAACAAAAACCAAGTCAAGATATCCCACCGGGTTATACAGAAATTGAACTTGCAAAAGCTATTCGTGATAAAAAACAGGAACTGAAAACTTTAGATTTAGACTTAAGAAAAGCCCAGCTTTCTTTAAGTGAAAATAAAGCTTTATTAAATGATGGTGTCATTCGTGCAAAACGAAATGGTGTCGTTCGAAATGTCAAAAAAGCATCGGATTCTTTACAAGATGGAAATACCTTCTTAGAAGTTGCCGGTGGACAAGGAGCTTATATTAAAGGAAACATCAGTGAATTGATGTTAGATCAAGTTAAAGTTGGCGATACCATTTCTGCCTATTGTTGGACAAATGGGGAAACATTTGATGCCAAAATTCAAAGCATCGATACTGTACCTTCTTCAAGCAGTAACTACAATGGTTCAGGAAATCCGAATGTGAGCTACTATGGGTTTGAAGCCTATGCCAAAGAAGCATCAAAAATACAAGCTGGTGAATATTTGGAATTAACTTTCAATTCGAATACAGATACAACGAGTTCGATTTGGCTTTCTAAGGCTTATGTCAAACAAGAAGGAAATAAGTACTATGTACTTAAAGACAATCATGGAAGATTGAAGAAGCAATATGTCACTGTTGGAAAAATCGTATGGGGCGATACGATGGAAATTAAAGATGGGCTTTCAGATACGGATTATATTGCGTTTGCGTATAGTAAAAACGCAAAAGAAGGCGTTAAGACACAAAAATCTTCGGAGGATGCATCATGATTGAAAACATAAGATTATCATTTCGAGGTATTTTTGCGCACAAAATGCGATCCTTTTTAACAATGCTTGGAATCATCATTGGCATTGCCTCCATCATTGCGATTGTTTCTACAATTAAGGGAACAAATGATCAGATTGAAAAGAATCTAATTGGTTCAGGAAATAACACGGTAAAAGTTGCGTTATATCAAGAAGATTGGGAATACTCTTTTGATTCTGGTATTCCTAATGGAGTTCCAACCGTTTCAAAAGATACACTTGAATCTTTAAAAAATATCGATCACGTAGAAGGCGCTACCCTGTATCGTTCTAGACAAAGTTATCAAGCAATCTTTCGTAATAATACATCTTTGGATGGTGGATACATTGTAGGTATTCACCAAGACTACTTCTCTATTGCCGGACTAACGATCAAACAAGGAAGAGGCATTACAGAAGACGATAATAAAAACTTCAGACAAGTTGCCGTCTTAGATGAAACAAGCGCAAAGCTTCTATTTGGCGAAGATGATCCAATCGGTAAAACGATTGAGATTTCTTCAACACCATTCACAATTGTTGGTGTATGTGCGTATAAAGAAACTTTTGAGCCTACAATGGACAGCATTGATGATTATTATACATACAATCAGTCTACGGGTTCAAAAGTATATGTTCCTAGCGAATCTTGGCCATTATTCTATCAATTTGATGAACCGCAAAGCGCATTATTGAAGGTGGATGCCACTTCAAATATGACTAGTGTTGGAAAAGAAGCAGCTAGTGTATTAAATACATATGTCTCTTCTTCAAGTGTTCAATACAAAGCACAAGACTTATTGAAGCAGGCAAAAGATATTCAAAATCTTTCGAAGTCCACAAATGCCATGTTGATCTGGATTGCCGGTATTTCTTTACTCGTTGGTGGTATTGGTGTTATGAACATCATGTTAGTAACAGTAACAGAAAGAACGAAAGAAATTGGCCTTAAAAAAGCCATTGGTGCTAAGAAAAAAGCCATTCTATTCCAATTCTTAACGGAAGCGGTAGTACTTACTTCCATTGGAGGTATTGTAGGTGTATTAACAGGGATTGGTCTAGCTAAATTAATATCAATATTCAATAGTACCCCTGTATCCATTAGTATTCCTGCCATGATATTATCCGTCTTATTCTCTATGGCAATCGGTATTATTTTTGGATTACTACCTAGCTATAAGGCTGCAAATCTTGATCCAATTGAAGCTTTAAGACATGAATAAAAGCTGTAACGACAAAATTCGTTGCAGCCTTTTTTTAACTCAATATGGCGTCCCAGATAGGAGTCGAACCTACGACCTTTCGCTTAGGAGCTGACCCTGTATTTTGTCCGCTTGATATCGTGAAGTGTTAATTGTGCCGTAAATACGGCATTTTTAGCACTTTTTTGATTCTTCATTTTTGTCCGTTTTGTGCTAATAAATGGGTTCGAATGATGGTTCGGATGACGTCATCCGAACCCCTCTAATTAGCAAAATATTAGCAAAAAAGTTCGGATACGCGTAGGTCATCCGAACACTTTTCCCCCATTTTTGGGTGCGTTTGACGTGCATTCGAACCCTACGGCACGGAGCCCGAAAAAATTTGGAGCCCCCGACAGCATCCGAACCGTTCGGATGCTCTTTTGGATGCCTACTTTGCCCCAAATACACTCTTCTGTAGTCTAAAACATGGGTTATGGAAAGAAAATTATTACAATTTTGATGAATAAAGCTTACTATGCTATAGTTTCTTTAAAGAAACTCTTTATTAAAATCATTCAAATATAAAAAGATTGGAGAAAACATGAACAATGAAATTATTAAATTTGTAAATGGTGATTTACAGCTGGATGTTACAGTATCACCAGATAATGAAACAGTATGGTTAAATCGTAATCAACTTGCACAATTATTTGACAGAGACGTTAAAACCATTGGTAAACATATTAACAATGCTTTAAAAGAAGAATTAGATGATTCAACTGTCGCAAAATTTGCGACAGTTCAAACTGAAGGAAACAGAAAAATACAAAGATCTATTGAATACTATAATTTGGATATGATTATTTCTGTCGGCTATCGTGTGAAATCTCAAAACGGTGTAATCTTTCGTAAATGGGCAACTTCTATATTGAAGAATTACATGATGAAGGGATATGCAATAAATGAGAAAAGGATTGAAGTATTAAACAAGACTGTTTCCATTCAATCTAGGATGCTTGCTTCTACTTTAGGTATTGAAGAAAAAGAAGTATTGAACGTGGTTGAAGCATATTCAAATGCATTGTCATTACTAGATGATTATGATCATGGATGTATTTCAAAACCTAAAGGTAAGGATTCAATTTATCGATTGACTTATGAAGAGTGCAGAACTCTTATTGATTCTATGAAATATAGTGGATTTTCTGATGTATTTGGTGTTGAAAAAGAACCAGGCAAATTGAATGGAATTATTGCAGCTGTATATCAAAATGTCTTTGGACAAGAAATCTATCCAAGCATTGAAGAAAAGGCAGCTAATCTACTGTACTTTCTAGTCAAAGATCATCCTTTTGTAGATGGTTGTAAACGCATAGGGGCTTCTATATTCCTTGAATTTTTAAATAAGAATAAACATCTCATTATCGATGGAAAGCAAATTATTTCAGACAGTGCACTTGTTGCCATTACTTTAATGATTGCAGAATCCAGACCTGAAGAAAAAGAAACAATGGTCAAACTAGTAATGAATTTCTTAAAAATGTAAGTTATTAAAAAATAAGTGAAGTAAGCATAATTTTCAGCAGATTACTTCACTTATTTCGATTTTAGCGAAATGAATTATTAATTTAATTGAATTTAGTTAAATTTTTCGTTATAATTTAATTAAATTAGAAAAGTAGAAAGGAGAAAATATGTTAAGCGTTGAATTAAATGATTTAATTAAACAAATTATTAGTACGAAAGCTGAATCCCAAACAATTGAAGTGAAAGCTGCTCATGGCGGAACGCCAAAGCGCTTATATGACACGCTTTCAAGCTTTTCCAATCAAGATGGTGGTGGAATTATTGTATTTGGGCTTGATGAAGCACAAGATTTTAAACCTGTTGGGGTATACGATTTACAAGATCTTCAAAAGAAAGTAACAGAACAATGTAATCAAATGAGTCCTCAGGTTCGCGCTATTTTCACCATTACGGAATATGAAGGTGTTAATATCTGCAGTGCAGAAATACCCGCTGTTGATATAACAAATCGTCCTTGTTATTATGCAGGAGCAGGAAAAGTAAAAGGATCTTATGTCCGTGTTGGTGATGCAGATTTGCCAATGACAGACTATGAAATTTATAATTTTGAGTCTTTTAAAGCCCATGTTCATGACGATGAAAGACCAATTGAACGTGCTAGTTTGTCTTTATTAAGAGAAACTGATATTAATAATTTTATTCTACAAATGAAGATAAATCGTCCTGGTTTTTCAAAATTATCTGAAGAACAAATCTATGAATTGTTATCCATTACACGCAATACCATTCCTACATTGGCTTCTGTTTTAAACTTTGGAATTTATCCACAAGGATTACTTCCCCAATTAGCTATTACTGCAATTGTTGTTCCTGGTAAGACAATTGGTGATATTACAGAGGACGGAATTCGTTTCTTAGATAACAAAAGGATTGAAGGCACTTTATCCGAAATGCTAGATGAAGCTATAGCCTTTTGCAAAAGAAACATGAAAGTTCAAACCATCATTAATCCAAATAGCGGAAAAAGAGAAGATCGAGTGGAATATCCAATGAATGCCATAAGAGAAACGATTCTAAATGCTTTAATTCATCGCGATTATAGTATTTATACAGAGGGGACGCCCATTCAAATTTGTTTCTTCACTGACCGTTTAGAAATTCACAGTCCTGGAAGTCTATATGGAAGAATGACCGTAAATGATCTAGGAAAAGCTAGACCGGATCTTAGAAATCCTGCACTTGCAACAATGTCTGAATTCTTATTGAAAACAGAAAACAGATATTCCGGAATCCCAACAATTCGTAGAGAAATGAAAGAGTATGGATTGCCTGACCCTGTATTTGAAAATAAAAGAAATGAGTTCGTTGTTACGTTATACAACAAGCAAAAAGCTGAAACTAAGGGTACTGATGAAAATAATGATTTAATTTCTTTTTGTAAAACACCGAAGTCAAGAAAAGAAATTGCTGAACATTTGGGCATACAAACAATCGCTTTTGTTACAAAAGAATACATCCAACCCTTAGTTGATGCAGGAAAACTAACACTAACAATTCCAGACAAGCCTAAAAGTAAAAATCAAAAATACTATTCTAAATAAAATCGTGTTCTCCTTTTTACATACCAGTTAACCACTGGATATGTAGAAAGGAGGTTTTTTATGCGTAAATGTAAAGTAATTGCAGTCACAAACCAAAAAGGTGGCGTTGGTAAAACAACGACTACTGAGAATGTGTCCATTGGATTAGTACGACAGGGATTGGATGTATTGATTGTAGATTTTGATCCTCAGGGTGATCTGACAAGTTGCTTAGGTTGGAAAAACAATGATGCTTTAGAACATTCTGTATCTTCTATGCTGGACGATTATATAAATGACAATGATATTGATTATGATTCTTTGATTTTGCATCATGAAGAAGATGTAGATTTGATTCCGGCAAACATTGAATTGGCCGATTTTGAAATGCGTTTAGTCAGTGTCATTAACCGGGAACAGACATTAAGTAATTGTATTGAACCATTAAGAGATAAATACGATTACATCTTTATTGATTGTCCACCTTCTCTTGGTATGCTTACCGTCAATGCGTTGTCTGCTGCAGATGAAGTACTGATTCCCGTACAGACGCAGTATCTGCCAGCTAAAGGAATGACGAAATTGTTACAGACTGTTAATAAAGTGCAGCGTAAGATCAACAGTAACTTAAAGATTACTGGCATTGTTATGACACTTGCTGATCTAAACACCAACATTACCAAAAGCACGATTGATACAATTCGTGAAAGCTTTGGAAAGAACATTCGTGTATTTGATACGATCATTCCAAAAGCTACGAAAGCCAGTGAAGCTTCTATTTCTGGTAAAAGTATCTATGCGTATGCCAAGGATTCAAAAGTAGCTGTCGCCTATGATAATCTGACAAAAGAATTGGTAAAAAGTCCAAAAGTAAAACATAAAGATGAATTGAGTCGTTAGGAGAAACAGAATGAAAAACAATCATGTGGAATTATTTGGAACTTTGACAAGAGATATTGAAGTATCCAAGAATGGAAAAGGAAATACTTTTGTGAAGTTCTCTTTAGCTTGTTTACGAGATGGAAAGAAATCATGGACAGATTATATTAACTGTATTGCCTTTGGTGATATGGCAAATGATATCTGTAAACATGGTGATAAAGATACAGGATTCTGTATTGTAGGAAATCTTCGTACAAGTTCTTATGAAAAAGATGGTAAAAAGCAGTATTCAACCAATGTTGTTGTAGAATCTTTTGAATTGTTAAATGACTAGAATCAAGCGATGTCCCTATTGTCATGCTACAGCACATGTGTTAATTGACTGGGATAGTAAGAAAATCAATGGCTATTATGGTCAATATGTTACATGTACATTGTGTTCTGCTAGAACACAAACCAAACAAAATGCAGATCAAGCTATTGAAGAATGGAATCATCAAACAATGAAAAATACGATACAACTCACTCTATTTTAAAGGAGGTGGCATATTTGCCAAAACTAGATTTAGGATTGCCTAGCTATGACTCTTTATTTTCTACTGAAAAAGAAAGGCAAGAAGCTAATAGCGAAAAAGTAATGACAATCCCCATAGATAAAATTACAGATTTTAAAGAACATCCCTTCCATGTAACAATGGATGAGGATATGGCAAAGCTAATTGATTCGATTAAAGAAAACGATATGCTGATGCCTGCATTAGTTCGTCCAAAAAAAGATGGAACGTATGAAATGATTTCCGGTCACAGGCGCAAATTTGCCTTGTCACAGCTAGGAAGAAAAGAAATGAATGTTATCATTCGAGATTTGGATGATGACCAGGCAACGATTTTAATGGTCGATTCCAATATTCAACGAGAAAACATTTATCCTAGTGAACGTGGTTATGCCTACAAAATGCGATTAGAAGCCATGAAACATCAAGGTAAAAAAGTAGATATAGATATTAATGATATTCCGATTGAATATGATAAGGCTACTTCCGCCCAAGTTGGGCGGAAGCCAGAGTCAGCAGATATTCTTGGAGAACAATTAGGAATTAGTAGAAATCAAATCAAAAGATTTATTCGCTTAACCTATCTGATTGAACCATTACAGGAAATGGTAGATGGACGACATGAAAATGAAATCAAGATTGCATTTAACCCTGCTGTTGAGCTTTCATATTTAACAGAATCTGAACAGTATGATCTAGCCAATGCGATTATTGAAAATCAAAGAACACCGTCACTTGCTCAATGTCAGGAATTCAAGCGGTTGAGTCATGATGGCGAACTCACTACAGAATTCATTGAAGATACTTTATCTGAAGAAAAACCGAACCAAAGAGAAAAGCTATCTTTTCAAATGAAGGAAATCGATAAATATTTTCCCAAGGACTTTACACCAGGCAAGAAAAAGGATCTTATGATTCACTTGCTAGAAAACTGGGCAAAGAAAAGATCACGAGAACAGGAACGGTAGTTGAAGATGCAACTGCTTTTTTTCTACTTGTGATTGTTACCAAACTGTTGGAGGGGCAGTTTGTCTTTGCACCAAGACGTGTGACTGTGACCTCCCCTAAAACCCCTCCTACCTACCGAAACAATCTTTATTACCTACCGAAAAAGAAAAAATGTTGTTATTTAGTAAGTAGTAGAAATATTTGTATCTAGGTAATTATTTAGAAGAACTTGTATTTTAAAGATAGTAGAAATTATCAGTGAATATAATTGGAGGTTAAGCCAATGAAGACAAAGTTAATTGCGTTCTGTGTTTCAAGTGTACTTATTGGTACTGGAATTGTTTTCAACATGAACCAGGATGTATCTGTTCCAACAGTGGAAAAGTTTATGGAAGATACTTCTTTAAGTGTTAGTAAACATGAAGCTATAGTTAGTGAACATGAAAATGTTGGCAAAGATGAGAAAACAGGTGCTGGAGATACAATGAAGAAACCTGAATCCAAGGAAGAAAAACAGAAAGAAAAAGTTATGGGCAAAAGTGAATTCAAAACAACAAGTGTTTCTTCGGAAGGTAAAAGGCAAAATTCCAAGAAAGAAAGTTCTACTAAGAGTTCTTCTGGTTCAGACCAAAAATCTTCAACTTCAAACAGTTCCAATACATCAGATAAATCAAAAAAAGATGTTGTAAGTCAACCTATTGAAAAGCCTACTGAATCCAAACAAGAACCTGTAGTAGAATCTACACCTACTCCAGAACTAGCAAAGCCATGTTATGCTTGTCCTGGTGGAGTCAATCCAGATGTAAGTTGTGATGTGATTATGGATACGAACTTTTACTATGCAACTTATAGTTCACAGGCTGAAGCAGAGGTGGGCGGAATGTATTACCTGGATGAAGTAATGTACATCGGTGATATTGAAATTACAAACTATTCTGTTCAACCAGTATATCGAAATGATCACAGCATTGCTTATTATGGATTAAATCTTTGGAGCAATGGAAGTTTGATTCAATAAAAAAGGTTTATAAGAAAAACTCATTTAAATTGTATCTTATTAGTAAAAATGATATATTATAAATCTCAAGTTTTACAGTAAAAGTGCTAAATAAAGCATATTTATGCGATATTTAGCACTTTTTGTGTGTACAGTATTT
>NZ_CAKVMR010000056.1 GCF_934772795.1 uncultured Holdemanella sp. | reverse complement strand
GGAGATGTAAAAGTGTGTAGAGCATTAGATGAAATGTTTGAAGAATCCACAAACAAAGGAATCCAGATGGGTATCAAACAAGGTTTTGAACAAGGAATTGAACGAGGCATTGAACAAGGTATCGAGCAAGGAATTGAACAAGGGATTGCACTAAAAGAATTGTTTGTATATCAAACTATGCTAGACAAAGGTTTCAGTATTGAAACAATCGCATCAATCTTCTCAGTGAGTGAAGAGCCGATTAAAAAGCTATTGATGAAAGCTTAGATAATGTAGTATAATTTTTCTGGGAATGAAGTTCTCCCTTAGTTGTAAACTAAAACTGCTTTTATAAGCTGATGACTTCTGTGTTTTTTAACGCGGAAACCATCAGCTTTTCTGCGTTTTGAAAGGAGAGATAAAATGCTGATCAGTTTATCTTATATTTTTCTTGTAGGAATGTTTTTATCTTGGGTATGTAAAAAGGTGGGGTTACCTGGATTATTAGGAATGATATTTACTGGGATACTTTTAGGACCTTATTGTCTTGGTTTGATTGATTCTTCACTATTGAACATATCTAGTGAATTAAGAAAGATTGCGTTGATTATTATATTGATGCGTGCTGGATTGAATCTAGATTTAAGTGATTTAAAAAGGGTGGGAAGACCAGCCATATTGATGTGCTTTGTACCAGCATGTTTTGAAATGGTTGGAATGATTTTGTTGGCGCCAAAATTATTAGGAATCTCTTTACTAGATGCTGCCATTATGGGAAGTGTTGTCGCAGCCGTGAGTCCTGCAGTTATTGTTCCAAAAATGTTACAACTTATGGATGAAGGATATGGAACGAAAGAAAGTATTCCACAATTGATTTTGGCAGGAGCCAGTGTAGATGATGTATTTGTGATTGTGATGTTTACGGCATTTCTTGGTTTAGCCCAAGGCGAAAGCGTGAACATATTAAGCTTTGTGAATATTCCACTATCCATTCTAAGTGGTATTATATGTGGAGCCTTATTAGGAAAAGGGTTTGCGATTTTCTTTAAGAAAAACCATATGCGAGATACTGTAAAGATTTTAATTCTGTTAAGTGTGGCATTTATTTTAGTGACACTTGAGGATGCCTTACCAATTCCATTTTCAGGATTAATTGCGATTATGTTTATGGGGATTTTCCTTCAAAGAAATCATCTGGTTGCCTCTAAACGACTATCCGTTAAATTTAATAAGTTATGGGTTGGTGCAGAAGTCTTATTATTTGTGTTAGTTGGGGCTTGTGTAAATGTTTCTTATGCATTAAAAGCAGGTGTGATGGCCATTCTGTTGATATTTGGAGTACTTCTATTTAGAATGCTTGGAGTATTTATTTGTTTATTAAAAACATCATTGACAAAATCAGAACGTTTATTTTGCATGATCGCCTATTGTCCTAAGGCAACCGTACAAGCTGCGATTGGTTCTGTTCCTTTGGCTGCAGGACTTGGTTGTGGACAAATTGTATTGACTGTAGCTGTTTTATCTATCTTGATTACAGCTCCATTAGGTGCATTTTTAATTGAACATACATACAAAAAATGGTTAAAAAAAGAACAAAGATGAATTAATCTTTGTTCTTTTCATATATAACTTTTAATCCTTTGAAAATTAGGTTTGGATCATATACATCAATGGATTTTGTGTAGCTACAAACGATTCTTCCTAATCCACCCGTCGCAATGACTTTCATATCTTTACCAACTTCTTTTTTGAATTGAGCAATTGTATATTCAACTCCACCCAAGAATTGATAGAATACACCAGCTTGCATTTCTGTTTGTGTATTTCTTGCCAAGATAGTTTTTGGACGTTTGATCTCAATTTCAGGAAGTTGTGCCGTTTGTCCCCATAATGCATTCGCTCCTGTTTCAATACCAACACCAATGGCACCGGCTTTAAAACAACCATTTTCATCAACATAGTCATAAGTTGTAGCTGTTCCAAAATCGGCCACTAGAATAGGTCCTCCATATTCACTGAATGCACCAGCACAATCGGCAATACGGTCTGCACCAACATTTCTAGGGGTTTCTAATTGAACACTGATACCACTCTTAATACCAGGACCAACAATAAGAGGTTCGATACCAACAAATTTTTTGATTCCATTTGTGAAGGAATGCATCACTTTAGGTACAACACTTGAAACAATAACGGCTTCAATTTGTTTTTCATGTACATTTGAACGATCTAAAAAGTTTTTCAACATAAAACCATATTCATCACTCGTTCTTCGTACTTTTGTAGTTAATCGGTATGTACCAATTAAATCCTCTTTATCAAAAATACCGATAGTTATGTTTGTATTTCCAATATCTACTGTTACAAGCATATTATTTCTCCATCTCAATTTCTTTCATTGTTTCTAGAATTTTATATCCCAATTCTTCTTTTGAACACTTAGGTAAATGTTGTGAATTGTTCTTTCTTAATAAAGTCACAACATTTGTATCTGTCTGAAAACCAGCACCACTTGTGAATAAGTTATTCGCAATCAACATATCACAATTTTTGGATTCTAGTTTTTTTCGTGCATTTTCCTCTAAATTCTGAGTTTCCATCGCAAAACCACAAATGATTTGATTGTCTTTTTTGTGTTGTCCAATATAAGCTAAGATATCTGGATTTTTCACAAAATGAAAAGTCACTTCGTCATCAGATTTTTTGATTTTTTGATCTGCGACCATTTCAGGTCTGTAATCCGCAACCGCTGCAGCCATGATGATGTAGTTTTGATCATCGAGTCTCGATGTGATCGCATCAAACATATCTTGCGCACTTGTTACGTGTACCATATTTACGTCATTAAGATTTTCTAAAGCAGTAGGACCTGCAACTAAAGTTACATTGGCTCCTAGTGCCTTGGCGGCTTTGGCAATCGCATACCCTTGTTTACCACTTGAATGATTGCTTAAAAAACGAACAGGATCTAAAGCTTCCTGCGTTGGTCCTGCAGAAACTAAAACGTTCTTTCCTTTTAATGTTTGTTCCAATTCAAACTCATGATCAATGGCAGCCACAATATCTTGTACATCGGCAAGCTTACCTTTTCCTGTATCATTACATGCCAAATGACCAACAACAGGTTCTACAAATTTATAGCCAAGTTCTTTGGCAAGTTTAATATTTCTTTGGGTAACCTCATTTTCATACATATGAACATTCATTGCCGGACAAATTAATTTTTTAGTATGACAAGCCAAGAATGTTGTGGAAACAATATCGTCCGCAATACCATGAACGACTTTGGCAATAATATTGGCTGTAGCAGGAACTAATACCATGATATCAGCCCATTTAGCTAAAGTAATGTGGGCAATTGGATCTTCATTTGTTTCGTCAAACAAAGAAACTTCACATTTATGTTTACTCAAAGATTCAAAGTTGATTGGTTTAACAAATTCTTGAGCATGTTTTGTCATGACAACTTTGATTTCATAATCTTTTTTGGATAATTTGCTGACAAGATCGCAAGCTTTATAGGCTGCAATGCCACCAGATACCCCTATAACAACATGTTTTTTTTCCATGATTATTGATTCTCCTTTGTGAATAAAATCACGTATAGATTTTTCACTCAAATATTATCCCATATGACATCTTGCTTTTCAAGCAACAATAAAGTATTAACTATGGATATTTTAACTAATGAAACGCAAAAATTAAAAAAGTGTTTATTTTTTGTGGCATATGGTAAAATGTACGCATGAAAATAATTGTTGCGTGTGACTCTTTTAAAGGTTGTATGTCTTCAAAAGAAGTCGAAGAAAGTATAAAAAAAGGAATATTAAAGGCAAATCATAAACATGAAGTTTTAACGTTTCCTATGGCCGATGGCGGAGAAGGAACAGCTATGGTATTTTGCGATATTATCCAAGGAAAGACAATAAACGTATTAACTGTGGATGCCTATGGTAAAAATGTATTTACGACATACTGTATTTCTAAGGATGGAAACTTAGCAGTGATGGATGTGGCTAGCTGTATCGGATTGAATATGACACCTAAAGAAAAAAGAAATCCAATGATCGCATCAAGTAAAGGTGTGGGTATCATGATGAAAGACGCGCTTTCTAGGGGATGTAAAAAAATTATTATTGGCTTAGGTGGCAGTGCAACAAATGATGGTGGTATGGGAATCTTAAATGAGTTTGGAGTTCGTTTTTATAATGCAAAAAGAGAGCTACTTGTACCAAGCGTATATGCTCTTAGCCAAATAGCTTTTATTGATAAGCGTTATGCAAGACTACCAAAAGATGTGGAAATTGTTTGTGCTTGTGATGTAAAGAATCATTTATTGGGGAAGAATGGTGCTACCTATATTTTTGGTAAACAAAAAGGAATTTATTTAAATCAAATGGCCGAAGTTGAAAAAGGAATGGCTCACTATTGTACGAAACTGAAACAAACATTCCATGTGGATGTGAATGAATTTGAAGGTTCAGGCGCAGCCGGAGGTATTGGATGTGTATTGTTGGGTGTTATGAAGGCAAAAAGAACTTCAGGAATCGATTTAGTTGTAGAATATTCTGGATTAAAAAATCATCTTCAAGATGCAGATTTAGTTATTACTGGAGAAGGGCAGACAGATGCACAGACATTGTATGGAAAATTGCCACTGGGAATTGCACACTTGGCAAGATCTTATAATGTGCCTTGTGTTTGTTTGAGTGGTGCTTTAGGCTTAGGCTATCAATCACTTTATGAGGAAGGTATGATTGGAATTTTTTCAAGTGCGGATCGTGCCATGTCTTTTCAGATGGCCCTACAGACAGGAAGTGAAAAACTAGAGGCATTGGCTTTTAGTTTGACTAAATTTATGGATGGAATTAGAAAGTAGGTTATTCAATGAAAAAACTATTAACTATATTTTGTGCTTTTATTCTGTGTATTGGACTTGTTGGATGTTCTTCAAAAGAACCTTTTGAAATCAAAGAAATTACGGCAACAAAATTACAGAAAAAATTAGATCATAAAGATTCTTTTGTGTTAATTATTGAAAGAGAAAATTGTCCTTATTGTGAATCTTTACAAAAATATATCAAACAAACAAAGGATGAACATCCAAACCTTGTTTTATATAAGATTGATTCAACAGATTATGGATTTAGTAAAATCAGCCAGGATTCTAAGCAGCTACAAAGCTCGACAGAAGATGGAAAGATTCTACTAAATATGGCTCCATATTTCTTATATACACCAACATTGTATGTGATTGAAAACGGCAAGGCCACACATGCAGGTATTGGATATAGTGAAGAAGATCATTCGATCAGTTTATGGGATGTGGATTCTACCGTTGATTTTGATTTGGCAGATACACAAGAGTTCTGGGAGTTTTTAGAAACATATGAATAAGAAGAATATTACAATCATTGCGACTGGCGGAACCATTGCTGGTCGAGGAAGTTTAGGTAAAAGTGCAAATTATGAGGCGGGCACTTTTGATGTGGAAGAAATTGTTAATAGTATTCCACAAATTCGTGATTTGGCAAATCTAAATACGATTCAATTATGTAATGTAGACTCTAATGATATGGGTTTAGATAAATGGATTGAATTAAGAAATATTTGTCATGAATTAGAAAAAGATCGCTATGTGGATGGAATTGTCATTACACATGGTACAGATACATTAGAAGAAACAGCTTTCTTTTTAAATCTTACTTTAGCATGTCATAAACCTGTTGTCCTAACAGGATCTATGCGTCCTGCAACGGCAACAAGTGCGGATGGACCTATGAATTTATATCAAGCTGTAGCTTTGGCATGTCACATGGAAGCTTGGCAAGCCGGTGTTTTAGCTGTGATTTCGGATACGATCTATTCAGGTAGAGATTTACAGAAGACAAACAGCTATAAAACCGATGCATTTAAAATGGGTGAATTTGGCTCTCTAGGATATATGCGTGATGATCATGTGTATTTATTGAATGCACCATTTAAAAAACATACATTCCAAACCATTTTTTCAAAAATGGAATTTGAAGATTTGCCGAAAGTAGAAATTTTCTATGTGCACACAGATTCGGATCCTGAATTATTAGAATTTATGTTAAATAAGTATGATGGTTTAGTTTTAGCAGGAACAGGTTCAGGGAATTATCCAACAAAAATCAAAGAGGTTTTAGAAAATTATACAGGAGAATGTACAGTCGTACGTGCAAGTCGTGTATTAGAGGGAGCTGTCTTTGATTCCGAAGTTTTTGATTCTAAAAGAGTCACCATTCCGGCTTACAAATTTTCGGCGCAGAAGGCAAGGATTTTATTGATGCTTGCGCTAAGTTGTACTAAAAATCATGAAACAATCAAATCTTTCTTCCAAGAATATTGAAAAAACTTTTCTTGTATTGTAAATAATTTTGTAAATGCTATAATAATTTATAGACTATTACAAGACAGGAGGTTATTATGCAGCAATTAGAAAATAACGCATACTTTTGGCAAAAGCTTGATACGCTATTGTTGTCTAGCAGTTGTACGATTGACCGACCAAAAGGAAGTACTCACTATAAATTTACAAATTTAGTCTATCCTGTAGATTACGGTTTTCTTTCAGATACATTTGGTTCAGATCAAAAACCTATTGATGTTTTCAAAGGTTCTATCGCAACAAATAATGTAGATGCGATTGCGATTACAGCCGACATTCTTAAGAAGGATTGTATCGTCAAATTGTTAGTGGGATGTACAGAAGAAGAAACAATGCGTATTTTAGAGTTCTTGGATCAAACAGAATTCCAAAAAGCCATTTTAGTACGTAGAGGTAACGACACACCATCTTGGTCGAATAACGATTAGAAAAGACAAGTCTTAGGATTTGTCTTTTTTTCTATGCATTTTAATGGAAAAACAAAGCTAGTTGTTTTAGAATAAAGGCAGATAGGAGGTCTTTATTATGGAATTAAAAGGATCTAAAACAGAAAAGAATTTAATGGCTGCTTTTGCAGGAGAATCTCAGGCATGTGTTAAGTATCAATATTATGCTTCACAAGCTAAGAAAGATGGTTATGTAAAGATTCAGAACATTTTCACTGAAACATCAAATAATGAAAAAGAACATGCTAAATTGTGGTTTAAGGCTTTGCATGGTGGAAAAGTTCCTACAACCACAGAAAACCTAAAGGATGCAGCTGCAGGTGAAAACTATGAGTGGACAGATATGTATGCAACAATGGCTAAAGAAGCTCGTGAAGAAGGTTTTGATGATATTGCTGCCTTGTTCGAAGGTGTAGGTGCTATTGAAAAACATCACGAAGCTCGTTATAAAGCTATGTTGAAAGATGTAGAAGAAGATGCCATGTTTAAAAAGGCAACATCAACAGTATGGATTTGTTTAAACTGCGGACACATTCACTATGGTGAAACTGCTCCATTGGTATGTCCAGTATGTAATCATCCACAGGCTTATTTCCAAGAATTAAAAGATCATTACGAATAATAATATCTCAAGACAGCTTAGGCTGTCTTTTCTAATCTTTGAAAATTGTGCTAAAATAATTCTATGGAAATAATAGAGGCAATTGAAAAATTAAAAGATAGTCATGCACTTGTATGTTTAGAAAATCGTGCGTTGATCAAAATGGAAAAAGATAAAGTATATATATGGCATAGTCAATGGCATTCAAAGCTATCAAGAAATGATTTTATTTCATTATTTCAACAGAATACGTTTGAAGTTTATGAAAATGACCATGGTATTGATATGGAAAAAGATGAAGAGTATTATGTATGGCGTAATCGTTACTTGTAGAAAGGATATATTTTATGATAGGAATTGTTTATAGTTCAAAAACAGGAAACACACAATCTTTGGCAAACAGCTTGAATTTTATGGAGTCAAAATATTGTGTATCTGTAGAAAACGCAAAAAATTTAGAACCTGTAGATTTATTATGCATTGGATTCTGGTGTGATAAGGGAGATTGTGATGATCAAATGAAACAATATCTTTCTACATTACGCAATCAAAATGTTTTCTTGTTTGGAACAGCTGGCTTTGGTAAATCTAAAGAATATTTTGAGATGATTTTAAATCATGTAAAGAGTCATTTAGATGCATCTAATAGTGTAAAGGGAACTTGGATGTGCCAAGGAAAGATGCCTTTAGCTATTCGTGCAAAGTTTGAATCAAATCCAGAAATGTTGAAGAATTTTGATGAGGCTTTAAAACATCCAAACGATAAAGATGTGGATAATTTAATGAAATCTGTAAATGAAGCGTTGTGAGAGCATATCACTACGCTTTTTCTTTTGGCAGGTGTATGATACATGCAGAAAGAAGGAATGTGCTATGTTGAGTAAAAAAGTAGCCGACTTGTTGAATAATCAAGTTAATAAAGAATTATATTCTGCTTATTTGTATTTGGATTTCGAAAATTATTATCATGATAAAAGTTTAGAGGGTTTCGCAAACTGGTATCATGTACAAGTACAAGAAGAGATTGCGCATGCTCAATTGATGATGCAATATCTTCAAGACAATGATTATAGTGTTGTTTTGGAAGCTATTGATAAGCCAAATATTCCTTTAAATGAATTAAGTGATCCATTAAAGGCAGGTTTAAAACATGAACAATACGTAACTGGATTGATTCATACTTGTTATGCAGCAGCTTATGAAGAAAAAGATTTTAGAACGATGCAATTCTTGGATTGGTTTGTCAAAGAACAAGGAGAAGAAGAAAAGAATGCTTCAGATTTAATTTCTCGATTTGAATTGTTTGGACACGATGCCAAGGGATTGTATGATTTAGATGCAGAGTACAAAACTCGTACTTATATTGCACCAAGCATTTTACAGGCAAAAAACTAAGGCGATGATTTTTGATTCATCGCTTTTTATTGTGCTTATTTCATTGTGATATGGAACTTATATAATATTGACTTTACAACTGTCTTGTCAGATGTAAAGCCTAGGTGTATAATTCAAAACGGTAAAATTTTTAAGGGAGGAAAATTCCATGTCTTTAAAGGAAGATGTATTGAAATTAAAAAAGGAAAAAAATGCGATTATTTTAGCGCATTATTATGTAGATGGAGCTGTACAAGATGTAGCTGATTTTGTCGGAGATTCTTATGCTTTGGCAAAGAAAGCTAAAAATACAGATGCAGATATTATTGTATTTGCGGGTGTTAAATTTATGGGTGAAAGTGCCAAAATGTTAAATCCAGACAAGAAGGTATTGATGCCAGATTTAAATGCAGATTGTCCAATGGCACACATGGCAAGTAAGGCTGTCATTAAGAAGATGAAAGAAGAATATGAAGATTTAGCGGTTGTATGTTATATCAACTCAACAGCTGAATTAAAAACAATGGCTGATATTTGTGTAACAAGTTCAAACGCATTGAAGATTGTTCGTTCACTTCCAAATAAAAATATTTTCTTTATTCCAGACGGAAACTTAGGTGCTTATGTAAAGAAACAAGTACCTGAAAAGAATATTATCTTAAATGATGGATATTGTATTACGCATAAGCGTGTGACATTAAAAGATGTTGAAAAAGCACGTGAAGAACATCCAAATGTTCCAATTATTGTGCATCCTGAGTGTGTGAATGAAGTTGTTGAAGCAACTGATTATGCGGGAAGTACTTCTGAATTGATTCAATATACAGTGGATAATCCAAGTAAAGAATTTGTGATTGGTACTGAACTAGGTGTACTTCATGAAATGCAGTTACGCTCACCAGACAAAACTTTCTATCCACTATCAGATAAATTGATCTGTATGAATATGAAGAAAGTATCTTTGGAAAAGGTTTATGATTGTTTGTTGAATGAGACAAATGAAGTATTTGTAGATGAAGAAGTGAAGGTTATGGCTGAAAAGTCATTAGATAGAATGTTGGAGTTGGCAAAATAGTATGGAAAAGTTAGAGGCAGATATAGTTATTGTTGGAACGGGTGCAAGTGGATTGTTTGCAGCTTTACATGTTCCAAGTGATAAAAAGGTCATTATGTTGACAAAATCTGATGCCGAAAATAGTGATTCATTTTTAGCACAAGGTGGAATTTGTGTATTAAGAGATAAGAACGATTTTGATTCTTTTATGGAAGATACCATGAAGGCAGGGCATTACGAAAATCGTAAAGAATCTGTTGAAATTATGATCAATTCAAGTCGTGGCATTATCAATGAGTTGATAGGATATGGTGTTGATTTTGCGACAAAAGATGGCAAATTGGATTATACGCGTGAAGGAGCACACTCTAAGCCACGTATTTTATTCCATGAAGATATTACAGGTAAAGAAATCACATCCACTTTATTAGGTGAGGTTCGTAAATTAGAGAATGTTACAATCATGGAATATGTCACGATGACAGATATTATTGAAAAAGACAATGTATGTTATGGCGTTTTGGCAAAAGATGCCAACAACAATGAAATGTGCATTGAAGCTGGTTATACAATCTTTGCGTGTGGTGGAATCGGCGGATTGTATGATCATTCAACAAACTATCCACACTTAACAGGAGATGCGATTGCGATTGCGATTCAGCATGGTATCAAATTAGAAAATGTGGATTATGTACAGATCCACCCAACAACTTTATATACAAAGAAAAAAGGAAGAGCCTTCCTTATTAGTGAATCGGTTCGTGGTGAAGGGGCTAAGCTTTATGGAAAAGACGGAAACCGTTTTGCGAATGAAGTGTTGCCACGTGATATCATGACACAAAAGATTCGTGAACAAATGAAGAAGGATGATATGCCTTATGTTTGGATGGATATGACTGTTTTAGGTGAAGAAGTCATCAAGAATCATTTCCCTCACATTTATGAGAAGTGTTTAGAAGAAGGCTATGATTGTACAAAAGAATGGATTCCAGTTACACCAGCCCAACACTATTTTATGGGTGGAATTCATGTAGATAAAGATTCGCGTACTTCTATGTCCCACTTATATGCGGTAGGAGAGACGAGTTGTAATGGGGTTCATGGAAAAAATCGTTTGGCTAGCAACTCTTTACTTGAATCTTTAGTATGGGGTAAAAGAGCGGTTGTAGATTTATTGAAAAAGGAACCGGCTTATACAAATGAATTTGATCATTTGGCAAATGTGACTAAGTCACATCAGTTGTCAAATCAAGAAAAAATGTATCATGATTTGGTACTTGAAGAAATAGAAAGAGAGAGACAAGCTCGTGGATAAGAATACAATGCGTTTAAATGTGGATCATTTATTGATCCAAGCTTTGCAGGAAGATATAACAAGTGAAGATGTTTCAACAAATGCAGTCATGCCTTCCTATCAATATGGGCAGGTACAGTTGATCTGTAAGGAAGATGGAATCATTGCAGGTCTAGAAGTATTTGAAAGAGTCTTTTATTTGCTAGATGAAAACATGGAAGTAAAATTCTATGTAAAAGACGGGGATGCCGTTAAAAATGGTCAATTATTGGCCGAAGTATCTGGAGATGTTCGTGTTCTTTTATCAGGTGAAAGAACGGCTTTGAATTATCTTCAAAGAATGAGTGGAATTGCCACTTATACAAATCGTGTCGCATCTTATTTGAAGGGTTCAAAGACAAAGTTGTTGGACACAAGAAAAACAACGCCAAATATGCGTGTGTTTGAAAAATATGCAGTTCGTGTTGGTGGTGGAAATAACCATAGATACAATCTATCAGATGGTGTTATGTTGAAGGATAATCATATCGCAGCAGCTGGTTCTATCACAAATGCAGTTAAGATGGCAAAGGATTATGCTTCTTTTGTTCGTAAAATTGAAGTGGAAGTAGAAACTTTAGAACAAGTTAAAGAAGCTGTTGAAGCAGGTGCGGATATTATCATGTTAGATAACATGAGTGTTGAAAATATGAAAAAGGCAATTGAAATCATTGATGGAAGAGCCGAAACTGAATGTTCTGGAAATGTCACAAAAGAGAATATTGAAAAATTAACTGCATTAGGTGTGGACTATATTTCAAGTGGTGCTTTAACGCATTCAGCACCTATTTTAGATTTGTCTTTAAAAAATTTGCAGGTGAAATAAATGGAAAAAGAAGCTAGACTTCAAGCCATTTATGACACGATCTCAAATAGTGAAGTGCCAGTTTCTGGAACTGCACTTTCCAAAAAATTTAATGTATCAAGACAAGTCATTGTGCAAGACATTGCCTTATTAAAGGCAAGAAATGTTCATATTTATGCGACACACAAAGGATATGTATGTTCACCTCAAAGAGTTCGAAGAGTATTTTCTTGTTTTCATTTGAATGATCGTATGGAAGAAGAAATGAATGCGATCGTAGATTGTGGTGGCTGTATTGAAAATGTATTTGTCAAACATAATGTATATGGTAAGTTAGAGGCTAAAATGAATATTAGTTCTAGAAAACAAGTCAGAGAATTTATAGAATCGATTTCACAGAATCAGGCAAAACCTTTAACGGATCTAACAAGTGGATATCATTGTCATACGGTGAGTGCACAATCAAAAGAAGATTTAGATTCAATTGAGGAATCATTAAGAAAACTTCATATTTTACAAGAGGCCTAAGGGCCTCTTTTATGGTAGAATGAATTTAGAAAGTAGTGATTTTTATGGAACAACCACCTAAATTTATGCCTGATAAAGAATTGAGTAAAGTTGGAGGCTCGCTATGGCTATATATTATTATGCAGCTGACACTCTCTTTTTTGTTTAGCTTTGTAGCTATGCCTTTAATCATGTATTCTTTGTATTATGATTATTCCGCAATCAATGCCTGTATTGAAATGTTGATTTCTTTTATATCTGGAATCATCCTGTTATGGTTTATGAGTAATTCTTTTAAACGAAGTATCAAAGATTTGAAGTTTACATTTAAACCCAAAGAGACAATAGATACAGTTTCAATGATGTATTTTTTAAATTATGCGATTGGTATTGTTGGAGCTTTATTATCAAAGTTTGGATTACCAGATACAAGTCCAGATTTTTCATTAAATGGCGGTTTATTGTATAACACTTTTACTTTTATTAGTGTTGTCGTACTTGCACCTATATTTGAAGAATTAATATTTAGAGGTATGATTCTACAGACATTGTCGAAATATAATAAAATGTTCGCCATTGTTGTGACATCATTATTATTTGGACTGTTACATTTGAATATTACACAAGCCATACCCGCTTTCTTTATGGGGCTAGTGCTATGTTACATGTATCTTAAATCGGATAGTATTTTAGTTACTATATTAGCTCATGCAGGTAATAACTTTTTAGCTCTAATGTCAGTTTATTCAAATCATGTTTTGATTACAGTTTTAGTCCTAGCTCTTGTGATTTATGGACTCGTTACAGTAATCTTAAAATCAAAAGAAGTGAATGCATTTATTAAAGAAGAGAAGACAAATGAAAATTGGTATGCGAGATTCTTTAAACGAATCCCAAATCTTTTATATTTAACCTGAATTATTCATGAAAATATAAAAATTCGTAGAATGTTCCTAATTTAAAGGAAATCTACGAATTTTTCTTATC
>NZ_CAKVMR010000055.1 GCF_934772795.1 uncultured Holdemanella sp. | reverse complement strand
TGTAGAGCCGTATACGAGACCCGTACGTACGGTTCAACGGGAGGGGCGATAATTTTATTTTATCCCTCTACCCTATTATAGATTTTCTGTGATGTATCTTGCGACATATACACCAGATGCACTGGCATGACTTAATGAGTGTGTTACACCTGAACAGTCTCCGATAACGAATAGTCCTTTGTGTTTTGTTTCTAAGTTCTTATCTACTTTTACTTGCATATTGTAGAACTTAACTTCAACACCATATAGTAATGTATCATCACTAGCTGTTGATGGACATACTTTATCAAGGGCGTAGATCATTTCGATAATATCATCTAATTGACGTTTAGGAATAACTAGAGATAGGTCTCCTGGCGTAGCCTTCAATGTAGGAGTTACGAATCCTTGTGCAATACGACTTGGAGTTGAACGTTGTCCACGAATCAAATCACCAAAGCGTTGAACGATAACGCCACCACCTAACATATTTGATAAGCGGGCAATACTTTCACCATATTGGTTACTTTGTGAGAATGGTTCTGTGAAATGATTTGATACTAATAGGGCAAAGTTTGTGTTGTTTGTGAAACGAGCTGGATCTTCGTAGCTGTGTCCATTTACAGTGATGATTCCGTTTGTGTTTTCATTTACAACAACACCTCTAGGGTTCATACAGAATGTACGAACGCGGTCCTGATATTTCTTTGAACGATATACGATTTTAGATTCATATAATGAATCTGTTAATTCTGAGAATGTATCGGCATTTAATTCAACACGTACACCGATGTCCACACGGTCACTCTTTGTTTCAATACCTAA
The DNA here is from genome assembly GCF_934772795.1 of uncultured Holdemanella sp. GTDB lineage: Bacteria > Bacillota_I > Bacilli_A > Erysipelotrichales > Erysipelotrichaceae > Holdemanella. The sequence goes on along the minus strand of NZ_CAKVMR010000055.1, from coordinate 13,206 downwards.
ATTTGAACATACAGATTCCATCCATTTACTTCCTGAACGACCTGTAGAAATAATACATTGTGTAGATGTATATGTTTCATCGCCACAAACGACTTCATATCCATCTTCAATTTTGTTTACCATATCAATGTGTTTAAAGAAATGGAAATCTGCTTTGTCTTTTAATTCGTTGTATAAGTTTTCAAGTACTACATAGTTGATGTCTGTTCCTAAGTGACGTACTTTCGCTTTTAATAAGTGAAGATCGTTTTGAAGACATTTTTTAGCGATAGCTGCATCTGAGTTCGCATATAGACGAGTTTTTTCTCCACCCATCTTGCAGTTGATTTCATCAACATACTCCATTAAATCGATAGCTTCTTGTTCACCTACATATTCATATAGGTTTCCTCCAAATTCATTTGTGATATTGTATTTTCCATCACTGAATGCACCGGCTCCACCAAAACCGTTCATGATGGCACATGATTTACAGTGGATACATGATTTGATGTTCTTTCCATCAATTGGACATTTTCTTTTGTTTAATGGTGCTCCTGCTTCAAAAACACCAATTTTTAATTCAGGTTTACTCTTTAATAATTCGTAGGCTGAGAAAATTCCTCCAGGCCCAGCACCAATAATAATGATATCGTATTGCATCTTTTTTCCTCCTGCTTGAAGGCTATAGTCTACTGTTTTCGGTAGTAGGTATGAACGTTCAACCATATCATGAACTTATATAACCCGGACTATTATACGGATAAAGTTTATTTTATGCAAGCGATATTTTTAAAAACTAAATATGAAAAAAATGCTATAATCATGTAGGCTAGAAGAGGTATGCATATGAGCAAGAATAAAATACATGACTTAATAATGATTATACTTGGAAACTTTGTAGTCGCATGTTCAGTTTCCTTTTTTATACTTCCTAATAATATATTAACGGGTGGAGTTGCCGGTGTGGCTGTCGCATTACATCCCATTCTTCCGATTGATACAGTTTTGATGATTGATGCATTAACAATTGGACTCTTTATATTGGGAGCTCTTTTATTAGGAAAGCAGTTTGCGATGAAATCTGTGATTTCCACAATTGTATATCCGGTTTTCGTAACAGGTTTATCACAAGTTGCCACAATGTTTCCTAAAGATACATTTGTGATGCCACCTTATGTGGCTACAATTTATGCCGGAGTTCTTGTTGGAATTGGACTTGGTTTGGTATTTAGGGTCAATTCAAGTACGGGTGGTATGGATATCTTAGCTTTGGTTTTACATAAATACTTGAAGATTCCTGAAGGAACAAGTGTCATGATCGTAGATGGCTTAACGGTTTTATTGGGTGTGGTTACACATGGTTTAACACCAGCATTGATTGGTATCATGTCTGTATTTGTTTGTGGTGTAGCTATTGATAAAACGGTAATGCTAGGTATGCAGTCCGCAAAAAATGTTATGATTATATCGACAGAGTGGAAACAGATTCGTCGTATTTTGTTAGAGACAGTGGATCGTGGTGTAACGATTCTAGATGGAAGTGGTGGCTATACACAAGCACCTAAGCCAGTGTTGATGTGTGTTATTAAACAGAAACAATATCCATTATTAGAGTCAAGTGTTTTAGAGATCGATTCCAAAGCTTTTATTATTGTGAATGATGTGCATCAGGTACATGGTGCTGGTTTTACATCAAAACATGTGGTGGAGACAGATGAAACAACATATTAAAGAAATTATTGTCGTTGAAGGAAAAAATGATACAAACACGTTGCAGTCTTTTTTTGATTGTGACACGATTGAAACAGGTGGAGACCAGGTCAACGAGAAAACGATTGAGCGAGTTAGACAAGCTCAAAAGACTAGAGGCGTAATTATTTTTACAGATCCAGATACGCCAGGAGAACATATACGTAGATTGATTGGCAGTAGTGTGCCGGGATGTAAACATGCGTTTATTAATAAGGAAAAGGCGAAAACACCTAAAAAAGTAGGTGTAGAGCATGCAAGTAAAGATGATTTATGGGATGCTCTAAGTCATTATGTAACGTTTGAGAATAAAGAAGAAGTGTTGAGTTGGCAAGACTTTATTGATTTAGGCTTGGTTGGAAATAAAGAATTGCGCTTTCAAGTGTGTGAAGCATTCCATATTGGTCCTTGTAATGCGAAAACATGCTTTAAGCGTTTAAATCAGATGCATGTGACAAAAGAAGAAATAGAAGAAAGGAGTCTTTCATGAAACAGGCGATTGCGACAGTAAAAAAGACAAAAGAGATTCAAGAAAAGTATAAGGTTTTCACAAAGAAAAGCTTTGGACAGAATTTTATTATTGAACCGGGTGTTGTTGAAAAGATTGCCAATGCGGCCATTCAATCAAGAGATGAACTTGTTTTTGAGATTGGTCCTGGAATTGGGGCTTTAACACAGTTTTTATGTGAAAAAAGTGATCAAGTTGTAGCTTTTGAGATTGATGAGAGATTGCCGGTTGTATTAGAGAATGAGATTGGTTTTGATCATTTACAGATTGTATTAGAAGACATCTTAAAGGTGGATATCGATGAAAAGATTCGCGAATTTAGAAAGCCTGGACAAAAGGTGGTTTTCGCATCGAATCTTCCTTACTATATTACGACGCCAATCTTATTTAAGTTATTTGAGGCAAATGAAGAGATTGAAAGAATCACGGTTATGATGCAAAAAGAAGTGGGAGAACGTTTCTTGGCACATGAAAATGATAAGGAATACAATGCGTTGAGTGTGATTACGCAATATCGTTGTGATGTGAAAAAGGTCATGGATGTATCAAGAAGAGTATTTTGGCCAAGTCCAAATGTGGATTCGATGGTTATTCAATTTTCTTTCCATCACAAATATCATTTAGAAGATGAAAATTATTTCTTTAATTTAGTAAAGGCTTGCTTTACGCAAAGAAGAAAAACAATCTATAATAATTTCCAGGGTTTTGTGAAAGATAAGGCTTTGGCAAAAGAATTGTTAGAACAAGTAAATATTGATCCAAGTACGCGTGCACAACAATGTACGTTAGAGGATTTTATTCGATTATATGAGGTGACCTATGAAAGTACAGGCAAGGGCAAAAATTAATCTAGCATTAGATGTCGTGGAAAGAATGGATAATGGGTATCATTCTTTAGATATGATCATGGTGCCTATTTCAATTTATGATGAGATTGAGATAGAAAATAATGATTTTGATGTAGTTGAATGTGAAGGTATGAAATTACCAGAGAATAATACGGTTTCAAAGATGATTCAAGTTTTAAAGGATACCTATCACATAGATTCTTGTTTTAAAGTATCGATCAAGAAGCACATTCCAGCTCAGGCAGGTCTTGGTGGTGGAAGTGCGGATGCAGCAGCTGTGTGCAAGGCTGTTTTAAAGATGGAAGGTATTGAGGAAACGGAAGAAAATCTTTATGAAATCACAAAACAAGTGGGTGCGGATGTTCCTTTCTGTATTCATGATAAGTGGGCTCGAGTAAAGGGGATTGGAGAAAAAATCACGCCAATTGATAGTGATTGGAAATTTGATATTGTGGTTGTCAAACCGGATTTTGGGATTTCTACTGCGAATGCATTTTCTAAATGGAAAGAGTCTCGTCCTTTTCATCCGGATGTAGATTTAGTAGAGTCGAGCATTCGAGAAGAGAATATGGATCTTTTATATCAGACTATGGCAAATTCATTGGAGCCAATCGCTTTTGAGATTGAGCCTGAATTAGAACAAGTGAAGATGGATATGGAAGATGCTGGTTTAGTGCGTATATTGATGTCTGGGTCTGGTTCAAGTATGTTGGGATTCAGTGTGGATGAAGAAGTGATTTTAAGTGCATGTGAGCAATTGAAGGAAAAGTATAATTTTGTTCAAATTGTTCATGTAGGAGGCTAATATGGCAGCTTCTGTAATTTCTTATTTAGTATTCTTTGCGTGTTTTGGTTTAAGCTTTTATGCGATTTCAAGTATTCAGTTTGAAAAGGTGTGTAGTGTAAAAAATCCTAAGAAAGTGCAGATTTTAATGTTTCTTTTATCGCTTTGTCTTGCGTACATTTCAAGTCAGGCGATTTTACAATTAACAATCTATAATGGCTTTGCTTGATAAGTGGATTGCCCTGGATATGGGGGCATATCTTGCACGGTTTTATGATTTTTCTACACAGAAACAAATTGTTTTAAAAACAATAATCGCAAAAAAAGGAAAAGAAACATTGGGAGTCTCCGATCAGGCGCTTGCCTATTTATATAAGGATCTGGATACAACGCAAATTCAATATCCAATATCACATGGTCAAATCCTTCATTCGATTGAGCCTTTGGTTCAAAAAGGATTAAACGAACTACATGCCTTTGATGGCTTATTAAGACCGAGTATGCTTGTGAGTGTTCCTACACAGTTGTCGCAAAGACAACGAGAACTTTGGCAGCAGATGTTTTTGGATTGTGGAGTACGTAAGGTTGAATTTATTTCAAACTTAGAGGCTTTACAAGAAGAAGGGTCTTGTTTTCTAGTGCATAGTGGACATTCTTATACGGAAATTCATGTGTGTGCTTATGGTAAGGTGCTTGTGTCAAAGACAATTTATTATGCGGGAGCACAGATGGATGAGCAGATTCAAAAAATCGTTTACAACAAGACGGGTTGTTTTATCACAAAAATGGATGCGGCTCATTTAAAGGAAATGGCAAGTAAAGCTTTTTGGCAACAAAAAAATAATTTATTGTTGTGTTATGGCTTTGATTCAAGACAGATTCTTCATCAAATTCAAATTGAGTCAAGTATGTTGTGGCCAGCTTTAGAGATGGTTTCAGCACAGATTTCATTATGGGTAAAACATTGTTTTGATGGTCTACCTGCTTCTTTACAAGAACATTTTTTGATGCATGGAATTGAATTGAGTGGCGGATTGGCGGATTGTTTCGGGCCGTCACAATTCATTTCTAAAAACATATCTTGTCCAGTTCTTTGTACAAAACGAGGACAATACGATATGATAGATGCATTAAAGGGGGTAAAGTCAGCATGATTGATTATAAAATGATTTTATTACCATTCTTGATTTCAGTGATTCTAACACCTTTGGTGAAGCAATATTCTATTTATTGTGGGGCCTATGCCAAAGAAAATAAGCGTACGGTTCATCATGGAAAGATTTCGCGTATTGGTGGTGTTGCGATTTATTTGGCATTCATTATAACGATGGCTATCTTTGTGAAGGCAGACCGTCAGATCAAAGGTTTGGTTATTGGAAGTAGCATTATGTTTTTTACCGGTTTAATTGATGATTTGATTGATATTAAGCCACTGGTTAAGCTTACATTGGAAGTTATTGCAGCTTTAGTGCTAATTTATTTTGGCATCTCAGTAGATATTATTCGTTTGCCTTTGGGTATTCAAATAGATACAGGGATTATTTCGTTTATATTTACGATTATCTGGGTGGCCGGTATCACAAATGCAGTAAACTTGATCGATGGCTTGGATGGCCTTGCCGGAGGTATGAGTGTTATTGTGCTGGTGGTCATTGGTTCTATTGCCATCATCGAAAGACGTTCGGATTTATTAAGCATTGCCTTTATCTTAGCTTTTGGAACATTGGGCTTCTTAGTTTATAATGCGCATCCCGCAAGTATCTTTATGGGAGATTGTGGATCGTTGTTTTTGGGATTCATGATTTCGGCTATTTCATTGCTTGGATTTAAATCGAGTACAATTTTAACGTTGGCATTGCCAATCTTATTGTTGATGCTGCCAATCATTGATACACTATCCGCTATTTTGAGGCGTACTTTAAAGGGTATGAAATTCATGGAGGCGGACAAAAGTCATATTCATCACTTGTTGATGCGTCAATTTGGACATCGTAATACGGTTATTATTATGTGTGGATTAACAGCACTATTTGGATTGAGTGCTTTTGCGTATATGATCAATCGAAATATAGGCTTTTTAGTTATGGTCATCATATTATTGTCGGTAGAGATATTTATTGAGAAATCGGCAATGATTAGTGAAAAATTTCATCCTTTGATTGGTCTGTGGCATCGTATTCAAAGAAAATCGCGAAAAATATTCAAAAAAGTAGGCTAAAATGCCTACTTTTAATATTATTTTCACATTGAACTGTTAGAATAGGGCTTATGGAACCGAATGAATGGCAAAAGTACAAAAACAAAAAGTCGACGGAGTACACACAGAAGATTACGTCGCAGGCTAGAATTGCTGAAGAACAACTGTTAGAGGGTCTAAATGAAAGTGAGGTTTATGATTATATGCTTTCTAAACTGAATTTTTGTCAGAGGAAACAAATGTATTCGAGTTTAGAAGCTAAGGTGTATGTGAAAGTTGGCGACATATGCTTTACGGATTTTGGGTTGGCCTATCTAAGTGAGGTTGGCTATCAGCATTTTGGTTTAGTGTTGGCAATGAAGAATGGGAAAATATTTGTAGTACCTATGAGTGGAAATAGTAGTGCGTATAATAGGGCGTATGATCCTGTATCCCATATGGGTAAGCGTCATTTGATGCGTTTACCAGAAATTGATGGCTTAAATAAGTCGAGTGTATTATTTTTAAATGATGCGAAATGGATCAATTCAGCGCGTGTGATTGATGTAAAGGCGCACATTGATCCAAATTCTCACTTGTTTGATAAAATAAAAAAATGTGTCATGCAAATGATGCTATAATAGGAACATGTCAAAATGTGTAGTAGCCTGTTCAGGTGGACCTGACAGTATGGCTTTATTAGATCAATTGAATAAACAAGGCAAGGACATTGTCGTTGCACATGTGAATTATAAACATCGCGATACGGCAGATAGGGATGAGAAAATAGTGAAGGAATATTGTAAAAAATATGATATTCCTGTTCGTGTTTTATATCCGGTGCATGAGAAAGGAAATTTTCAGGCGTGGGCAAGAGATGTTCGTTATGCTTTTTTTGAAGAAGTGGCAGATGAATTTGATACGAAATTATTATATGTAGCACATCAGATGGATGATGTGATTGAGACGTATTTGTTTCAGAAAAATCGAAATATGATTTGTGACTGGTATGGCTTGAAAGAAAAGAGTGTAAGGCACGGATATCAAATTGTTCGGCCTTTACTTAATTTCACAAAGAGTGAATTGCAGCAATACTGTAATGATAATGGCGTTTCTTTTGGGATTGATGAATCGAATTTAACCAATCACTATACGCGTAATGTGATTCGTCATACGCAAATTGAGAAGATGGATCGTAAAGAAAAGGAAGAGTGGATCTTAAAAATTCAAAATGAGAATGATTTTTGGCAAATAAAAAAAGAAGGCATGGAAGAGTTTTTTAAGAATTGGAACAACGATGTAGATGCTTTATTGAATCAAAAAGAGGCCTGGCTCTATTTAGATAGTTTCTTATTTCAGTCTTTGTGTCATCATTTTTCAAGAAAATATATGGAAGAGTTGTGTGCTCAATTAAAGGGAAATGTGCTGATTGAAATAGAGAATCATTTATTGGAAAGGCATAATGAAAAGTTGTATTTAATGCCAAAACCACAGGATGTGTATTATACATTGAACGAATTGGAGTATAAAGATTATAAAGAATTCTCTATTATGAATCAGGGCCAAACAATTGAGTCTTTTAGTGTGGAGGCATCTGACTTTCCTTTGGTGGTGCGTCATGTTAAAGTGAATGACGTGATTTCGATGCGTTTTGGAAATAAAAATGTGCATCGTTTCTTTGTGGATCGAAAAATCTGCAAGATATACCGAAAATATTGGCTGGTTGTGGAAAATAATGCGGGTAAAGTTATTTTCGTACCAGGACTTGGATGTGATGTAGAACATTATTCACAAAATCAACAGTTCTACTTTAAAATGCATGGTCTAGATTAAATGTTTATGTTACAATGTGTAGGTAACTTAAGGAGAAAAACACCATATGATAGCTCAAGATATTGAAAAAGTTTTATTAAGTGAAGAAGAAATCGAAAATCGTTGTGTAGAACTAGCACATCAAATAGAAGAAGATTATAAAGAATCTGGAGAAACTCCAATCGTAGTTGGATTGTTAAAGGGAAGTGTTCCTTTTATGGCTGAATTGATTAAGCGTTTTGAATTTCCATGTGAAATTGATTTTATGTCAGTTAGTTCATACGATGGAACAGAATCAATTGGAGATGTTCGTATTTTAAAGGATATGGATCTATCTTGTAAGAATCGTTCTATTTTAGTTGTAGAAGATATTATTGATACAGGTAGAACTTTAGTTGAAGTAAAAAGAATGTTTAAGAATAAAGGTTGTCTAGATGTTCGTTGTGTAACATTGTTAGATAAACCAAGCCGTCGTGTTTGTGAAATTGAGGCGGATTATGTTGGTTTTGAAGTGCCAAATGAATTTGTGGTTGGATACGGATTGGATTACAATCAGAAATATCGTAACTTACCATTTATTGGTGTTTTAAAGCCTGAAATTTATCAGTAGGAGGAAGATTATGAAGAAGTGGTTAAATTATTTACCAACCATCTTCATTTTATCAATTGTATTATCATTAGTTTTTTATAGTTCACAGGGCAGTACTGTACAAATGAATTATACACAATTTGAGAAAATTGTAGATGAAGTTGACTTTAAGAAGAGTTCTATGACAATTAGTTCCACTGTTATTCAGTTGGAAGGTACTTATGAGCAGAACTCAAAGACAGTTGGATACAAGGTTATTGTTCCAAGAACAGAAAAGAATATTGAGAAGTTGGAAAAGGCTTTGCAGCGTAATGGTGGAAAGCTAACAGTAGAAGATCCTAACCAAGGAAGTGTATGGATTTCTATTCTTTCTCAAATTATTCCATTCTTGATTATTGCGGTATTCTTCTACTTCATGTTTTCAAAAATGGGCGGTGGAGGCAATAATAAAGCCTTTGAATTCGCAAAATCAAAAGCTCGTGTTGAATCGAATGTAAAAGTTCGTTTTAAAGATGTTGCGGGTTGTGAAGAAGAAAAAGAAGAAGTAAAAGAAATTATCGATTACTTACGTTCACCAAAGAAATTTACAGATATGGGAGCGCATATTCCTAAGGGAATCTTAATGGTTGGTCCTCCAGGAACTGGTAAGACTTTATTGGCAAAAGCCGTAGCTGGAGAAGCCAATGTTCCATTCTTCTTGATTTCAGGTTCTGACTTCGTTGAAATGTTTGTCGGAACAGGTGCGAGTCGAGTTCGTGACATGTTTAAAACAGCACAAAAGAGTGCGCCATGTATTATTTTTATTGATGAAATCGATGCCGTTGGACGTCAGCGTGGAGCTGGTATGGGTGGCGGAAACGATGAGCGTGAACAAACATTGAACCAATTATTGGTTGAAATGGATGGTATGACAGATAATGCTGGAATCGTTGTGATTGCGGCTACAAACCGTCCAGATGTATTAGACCCTGCTTTACTTCGTAGTGGTCGTTTCGATCGTCGTGTTACTGTTAGCTTGCCAGATATTAAGGGTCGTGAAGCTATTTTACAGGTACATGCTCGTAACAAGAAATTGGCGAGTGATGTTTCACTAGCGAACTTGGCAAAACGTACGCCTGGATTCTCTGGTGCCGACTTAGCTAACGTATTGAATGAAGGTGCAATTTTAGCGGTTCGTAAAAATGAAGCTAAGGTTACAATGACAGATTTAGATGAAGCCATTGACCGTGTTATGATGGGACCTGCGAAAAAGAGCAAAAAATATACAGAAAAAGATAAGATTCTTGTGGCTTACCATGAAGCAGGACATGCAGTTATTGGTTTGAAACTTGAAGATGCAGATATGGTTCAGAAAGTTACAATTATTCCTCGTGGAGATGCGGGTGGATATAACTTGATGACACCTCGTGAAGAGAAATACTTCCATAGAAAATCTGAATTTATTGCGCAGATCACTGGTTTACTTGGTGGTCGTACAGCTGAAGAGATCCAATTTGGTGAAATCAGTGCGGGTGCAGTAAATGATATTGAAAAATTAACAGAAATTGCCAAAAATATGGTTCGTGTATATGGTATGTCTAGTTTAGGACCTATCCAATATGCGGATCCTCAAGGTAATGTCTTCTTAGGAAGAGATTATACAAAGGGTAGTGATTATTCTGCAGGCGTTGCGGCTGAAATTGATAAAGAAGTTCGTGCGATTGTAGATGAGTGTCATGAGAATTGTCGTAAAATCTTAACTGAAAACAAAGATTTGTTGGATTTGATTGCGAACAATTTGTATGAACATGAAACATTAACAAATGAAGAAATCACAAACTTAATGAATTATGGACAATTAACAGATCCTAATATTGAAACAAGTGAAGAAGAGGAAAAAGCAGAACAAGAAGTAGTTCAAGTTCCAGAGATTCCAGAGACTCCAACTGGTGTTGATCAAAAGGATTTGGATGATGCGTTCAATGAATTAACTAAGAAGAAAGATTAATTACACACTTAAGCCATCGTTTGATGGCTTTTAGTTTGGCTTGAAAAGGATAAGAGAATTCAGTAGAATGGTGCTAGTGAATTTTATGTGGAGGATGTTATGAAAGATCAACTATTAAAAGCTCTTGTTTTAAATGAGCATGTTCGTTTATATATTGTGCGTACAACTGACTTAGTACAGGAAGCGCAAGATCGTTTTGATTTACATCCATGTGCTTGTGCAGCTCTAGGAAGAACTTTATCTGTGGCAAGTATGATGGGTGCTATGTTGAAATCAGAAGAAGAAATGTTATCAATCACAATCAATGGGCATGGTCCAATTGGTTCGATTGTGGTAGATGCATATGCGAATGGAAATGTTCGTGGGTTTGTTTCAAATCCCCATGTAGAGGATGTTTTGATTCGTCCAGGAAAATTAAATGTAGGAGCTGTTGTCGGTACAGATGGAACTTTAACAGTTACTAAAGATTTAAGTATGGAAGAAAACTTTTCTGGTTCGGTTGAGTTGCAGAGTGGTGAAATTGGGGATGATTTTGCCTATTACTTCACTTTGTCTGAACAAACACCAACAGCTGTATCATGTGGAGTTTTAATAGGAACAGATGGTCGTGTTGCCAGTGCAGGTGCTATGATTCTACAAATGCTTCCAGATGCGACAGAAACAGACATTTCTATTTGTGAACACGTACTTGAAGGATTGAAACCAATGAGTACTTTAATTCAAGAATATGACGATTCAAGTTTAGAAGATTTGGCAAATGACATGTTTGAAGATGCCAAGATTTTAACAACACAACCAGTGGCTTATGATTGTCCTTGTTCAAAAGTACGTATGGCTAGAGCTTTGGGAACCATTAAAAAATCAGATGTTTTAGAGATGGCAGATAAAGAGCATGGTTGTGATATCACATGTAACTTCTGTAATGAAACGTATCATTTTACAGAAGAGGAATTAAGAGCGATTGCGAGTAAGATGCATGATTAAGATTGGAAATGTAGAAATCGAAAATCCGGTTGTGATTGCACCAATGGCAGGTATTAGTAATATCGCATTTCGTAGAATTGCGAAACGCTTTGGAGCTGGTTTAGTTTGTAATGAAATGGTAAGCGATAAAGCTTTATACTATGATTCATTGAAGACGAAACAAATGTGTGCCATTGATGAAAATGAACATCCAGTATCTTTTCAATTATTTGGTCATGATATTGATACGGTTGTATATGCAGCTAAATATTTGGATACGCAAACTGATTGTGACATTATTGACTTTAATATGGGGTGTCCCGTAAACAAGGTTATCAAAGCACAGGCAGGAAGCTTTTTAATGAAGGATATTGATTATGCCAAAGAACTTGTATCGAATATTGTACAAAATGTAAATAAGCCAGTAACTGTAAAAATGCGTTTAGGCTTTGATACGTATCATATTAATTGCGTTGAAATGGCGAAGGCTATGGAAAGTGTGGGCGTTAGTGCTGTTGCGGTGCATGGTCGTACGCGTAATCAGATGTATGAAGGAAAAGCAGACTGGTCTTATATTAAGCAAGTAAAAGAAGCGGTATCTATTCCTGTTATCGGGAATGGGGATGTTCGTAGTGTAGAAGATTTTCACCGTATGATGAATGAAACAGGATGTGATGCGGTTATGTTAGGTCGTGGAATTGTAGGGAATCCATTCTTGATTCAAGAATGTGTGGATTCAATTACAGGACAGAAACATGAATTTTCAATGGAAGATCGTATTGAAATTTGTATGGATCATGCCAAGGGATTGGCGGATACAAAAGGTGAAAAGGTGGCTATTCGTGAAATGCGAGGCTTGGCTAGCTGGTATTTAAAGGGACTTCCTAGCTCAAGAATCTTTAAAAATGAGATGTCGCAAATGAATACATTAGAAGATTTAGAAAATATATTACGTCAATTCATGGAGGTGCAGCGTTAGTTGCATCCTTAACTTTGTAAAAAATGTATAACTACAATTGAATATTTGAATAAATTGTTGAAATTTCCTGTATTTATGGGAGATTTCAACTTTTTTATTGTTCGGATTTATGATATACTATAGTTATACAGTATAACTGCTTTTGGAGGCTATTATGTTACTCAAAAATGTGAAGGTTCTTCGTCCTAAAACGACTAAAATTCAAAAAAGAAACGGCATTGGATATGTGTATCAGGTTATTGGAAAATCTTATAAAAAAGATAAAAAATATACGGTGGAAAACAGAAAACTGATTGGTAAAATGATTGATGAGGAATGGATGGTTCCTAATGAATATTTTGAACAGTATTATCCGGATGTATGTGTAGAACAGGAAATACCTGAGTTCTCGGATACATTACGTATTGGTTGTTTTCTTGTTGTTCAAAAAATGTTTAGAGATTTACAGATTGAAGATGTGCTGTCATCTATATTTGGTGATTTAGGACCATTTATTGAAGATATTGTTTCATATATGATTGCGAATGAGAGTTGTACATTCCAGTATTATTCTAATTTTATGAGAAGCCATCCTGTAATGGATAAGAATATACGTGATGATACGCAGATCAGCAGGTTATTAAAATACAACATTAAGGAAGAGGATATTAACCTGTTCTTGCGTGCATGGAATCAGATGAACAATACAAAAGAGTGTATTTATGTAGGGTATGACAGTACCAATTTCAATACGAATGCATATGGAATCGAATTGGCTGATTATGGTCATCCAAAAGTAGATGAAGGGCTGCCACAGTATAATCTTGCCTATGCAGTGAACCAGAAGGAT
>NZ_CAKVMR010000054.1 GCF_934772795.1 uncultured Holdemanella sp. | reverse complement strand
CTTATGTCAATTCCCATTTATACAAAGATATTAAAAGACTATTTTAAATTTATTAACAAGGAATCCAATGGTCTCCAGCCCATTTATTCAATGTTAGATTCCATAATCTTCTATACAATGTTCCATTTATATATTTGTATTTCCAGACTAGCTTATCTTTGCATGGCATAGTAACATAATTATTTGTAGTGACTTCAGTTTCGTTTGCCAAAACAGGTGTTATTAAATTCGTTGATGCGATCAACATTAACATAATCATTATTTTTTTCATAAATTACTTACTCCTCTATAATCGGAACATCCTTAAAACATTCAATGTTTGGATTTGATATTTCGACACGTATTTTGCCAAATACTAATTCATATGTTCCATCTTTATGTTTAATAATATATCCCTTATCTATATCTGATTGATCATATACTTCCTTACTGTTTGGAGAATCAAATTCAGACTCCAAAATAATGCTGTTTGTAAGTAATGGAAGAGCTAATACGACAATCATTAGAATTTTGCTCGTTTTTTTTTCGATACATTCCATCCATTAAGTAATTTATACGATATTCTAATACATGTGCATTATCTTGAATCATAAAATGTGTAGATTGTCCCTTAAGCTCATTTTTACTTTGAATGTTTCTTTGGATTTCTATAAGCGTATGCATATATTTCATTATTTCCTCTTTAGAAAATGGATTCGTTGTTTGGTTGTCCACACGCATTTCTAAAAATAAATCAATCTTGTCTCTTAATCTATATACTGGAATAAACCACCAATACATGATAACTAATAGATTGATAATCTGTTTCGTGTATATATCATGATTTTTAATGTGCCATGTTTCATGAAGTAATATATTTTTTAAATTTTCTTGTGAAAGGTATACGTCTGGTATCAATATAGTTTTATTAAAGCCCATGACCATAGGGGAAGAAACATAGTTCGTTCTTAACACCACATAATTTTCTTCCTGATAGTTATTGATAAAATCACTTATATGATAATGTTCTGAATGATTTTCAATACGTTTGTACATGTCTTTGGTAATTTGGATTGTGCGAATCCATTTAATCAGATTCCATATAATACCTAATACCCAAACCAATAATAAGAATTGATATACTTGCACATTTGCATAAATTTTATATTGTAACAGCACAATGATTGGATTCATGATCGTGGGCACTATAATGGTTTTAGTAAATTTGAATTCAAGTGGTACAAACATTCTTAATACGACAACAACGATTAGTACTGTTATAAAATCTGTCCGAAATAATTTATAACTTCTTTTATATGAAAGTAAAATGTCTAACAGAAGAATCAACAAAAAACTGATACACAAAGTAATGAAAAGAGATGATGCAGAAAATCGCATTATTTTAACTCTTTCTCTTTTTCTTGAATCAAATTCTTTAATTGTTCAATCATCTCTAAATCATCTGTGTGCTCAACAAAATAAGCTGAAATTTTTGCTCGTGTATCTTCGCCAATAAATGAATTCACATATTCTGCTTCGGATATAACTGGTTTATATAATCTAGTGATTGCCTTCTTGTTTTGCCCAATTCCTGAAACCTTGATATATTTGATTTCCAATAATTTTTGTAGCGTTTGCTGAATTGTATTGATACTCAAATCTTTGGAAGCTAATTTAATATCATTTGCAGACATTGCAACATCATGCTTCCATAAGATATCCATGATTTCATTTTCTTTCTTAGTAAATTGAATGTATTTCATGTAAGTTCCTCCATTTAATTTCTTTATGTATATATCTTCTCTTAAATTATATGATTAAATGTTTATTTTTTCAATTTGAATATGATTAATTATAACGAATATGAAAAAAAATAAACGATATAAATATATGTATTGTATTTTTATGGGTTTTATATTATATTTGAATTAGAGATAGCGCTATCCTTGAAAAAGGAGAACAAATGTATGAAAAGAGTAATTTGTTTTTTTACTGCCATGTTACTGTGCATGCATGTTATTCCAATATATGCAGAAGAAGGTGTTTCTGATACAATTGAATGTTCTAGTCACGAAAAGGAAGTCATTACAGAGGTGATAAATCAAGATTCATATTATATAGAGCATTCTTACTTATACGACATTAATCCAAAAATGAAAAAATTATTAGAGACAGATTATGGAGAAGTTTTTACAATCGTATACTCTCAAAAGGATTCAAATCAACATAAGTATGGATATTTGCTATATATTTTGAGTAGCGATTACAGAATAATTGAATGTATTAAAAGTACATATAATGAAGGTGCATTTGATGTTGAATCGGAAATGACTGGGAAAAAGGAAACTTTTGTAAATGATGCTGTTTATGCAAGAAGTAGTGATTGTAGAACTTGGACTTGCACTAAGTATGATAATTACCCAGGAAGTTTTAGCGCAGTCTGTGCCGGTTCTATGGGTACTGCTTGTGCAATGGTAGCTACAGTTACAAAACTTGGAGGATTGGTATGTGCTGCTGGGATTGTAGTGGCATGCTATGCTCCACCATATAAAATTTGTAATACAGGAATGTGGAGACCGGTATGCGAGTATTGAAAAAAAGAATACCTAAATTAGTAGCTTTAACAATAATTGTTGCCTTATTACTTGTGTGTTCTGTGAATAATTTTCGTAAAGAGAAATATAATTGGACAATTGTGAGTTATCCAAAAGCAAGTGAACTATGTAAATCTAACACAAATGCATATATAATTTTCAAAAAAAATACTTGCGAATATTGTGATAGATTTTTAAAAAAGTTTAAATCATTAGCTAAAGAAGAAAACATAAATGTGGTAATAGTGGAAACATCTGAAATGTCTAAAAGTGAAAAGAAGGAATGTAAAAGAGTATTCAATACACAGTATGTACCATCTACGTTTAGAATTAAGAAAAATGAAATACAAGATCAACTTATAGGAGATTGTTCTAAAGATGAGATACGAAAATTTATCGAAAAAACTAAATAGATATGCAATACTATTTTTAATAATGGATTTTATTATAATTATGATTGATTTCTTAAGCTGTCACGATGATTTTAAATTTTTGTTTCTCATATTAACAATATTCATTATTAATACTTTATTTTTCGATTTTTGTAAAAAACAAATTGCTT
Source organism: uncultured Holdemanella sp. (assembly GCF_934772795.1). Classification (GTDB taxonomy): domain Bacteria; phylum Bacillota_I; class Bacilli_A; order Erysipelotrichales; family Erysipelotrichaceae; genus Holdemanella. Next base: position 11,489 of record NZ_CAKVMR010000054.1, on the reverse strand, counting down.
ATACCAAAATATCGATATTTTATATTTGGCAATTTAATGATGAAAATGCAATCTTTGGATATATAAAGTTATTGGTCTTGATTTTGATTAGTATTTGTTATTTTGGTTTTTATGATTATAGCGTTGTATCGATGATAATCTTAGCGCTTATTGGTATCTGTGTTATGTTGATTTTGATAAGAAGAATATTAAAATTTAGGAGGAAATTATGACTTTAACAAACAACAATATAATAAAAAGATTTATTTATTCTGTGATTTCAATGATTATGGTAACATGTCTTTGTATAATGCCAACGTTTGCTGCGGGTAGAAAGCTTGTTGGTAAGTCAGCGAGTGGTGCATTTACATGGGCAGGATATAGATTTACTTATTCATTTAATGCCACTGCTGGTTTAAGTTACAATAATTCGAATAATATTACATCTATTTCAGATTTGTCATTTTCTAATATAGTTTGTACACCATCAAGTCCGGCTGTAACTGGATCAATAATCCCTAAACAAACTAGCAAAACGTATTCTGGTAAAACAGCTACATATGTTGTGACATTAACGAGAACAGCATATGGATTTTATACGGATAAAGTGAATTATACATTTACATATCGTACGACAGATGCTGGTAGACCATATTCTTTGGATAAAGATCAGCTGGTTTTGATTGATGTTGTTGAAGGACAACCATATGATATTCAAATTCTTCAATAAAAAACAATTTTGTTATCATGATAATGAACAGAGGTGGTGTAGTATATGACAGACGAGCAGAAAAAGATGATTGAAAAATTGAATAAAGATAATCGTAAATTAAATAATGTGAATAAGGGAATGAAAGAGTACGCTAAATACAAATTAGTCGTAGGGATTATCGTAGTTATTATAATAATCGTTTTATATTTTATACAACTTAGCACTTGATTTACGGATGTACAACAACACAAATATATGATGGATAATAAAAGAGTATCACTTGTTTATGGTGATACTCTTTTGACTATTTATCTCTCGTTTTCATCAACGTAGATACACTCAAAGCCCATGTTCATCTTCTTTGGAAAATAGTCTTTTACTAGATAATATTCAGTATCTCGATTGAATACGATATGATAGTTGACTGGATTTAGGTTTGTTGTACATAGTCTTTGAAGACCAAAGAATAATACACTGGATATGTACTTTCTTTCATTGGCAAACGTACGTGCAATAGTATCTTTGCCGTATTCTTCTTCATCCTTTAACTTACCTTTATAGTAGAACTCCCAAAAGTCAATTTTTAGTTGATCCCAATCTTCCACTACAGTTAATCCGTTACCGGATCTTTTTTTATGCAATATACCCGCATAGTTGGCAGTACGAGTATTTGAAATCTTTGTATCAAGACGAATATCTATATTGGCAATCCACCCTTCACATGTTTTCTTTCCAATATAAAGAAGGGCAGTTTTTGTACATGCGTCTGATAAATCATCATCTTTTAAATTGTCATAGAATACTTCCTGTTTTGATTTGCCTGTGTATTTTGAAAATAAAGCCAACTGTTTAGGATTCATAAGTCTACCATCTTCGTTTACTAGAGTATTCAATGTTTTATAGTTGATTCCTACCTGTTCAGCAAGTTGTTTCATGTTTAAATTTTTTTCTGAACATAAAGAATCTATATAGGATTTTACAGACATAGGACCCCTCCAAATCTATAGATATATTAACATGGTAAAGTACATAAAAAAAGATGTCCGGAAATATACGCATTATACAGTTGCAATTTCCGGATTAAATGGTATGATAAATATGAAAGTTATAAGTCGTATTTATAAATAACTTTCTAGAAAGGGGAAATTCAAAATGGAAAAGTTATATTGGGGACCCACGGATGTGGCAGCCTATGCGAACATCAGCAAATCCAAGGCATATCAATTCATTCAGGTTATGAAGGATGAGTATGAGCTGGATGAACGGCGACTTTTAAAAGGAAAAGTTCCGGTTGTGATCGTGAAGGATTTTTTTGATTTTAAGGTAGAAAAAAAGGCTTAATTTGGCTGGCACCAAATTAAACCGGAGGCATGTAATATACCCCTAAGCACGTATATTATAGCACATTATGCAAAATGTGGCCTCCTTTTTATCTTTTTTTGGAGGCTTTTTGAATGCTTGTTCAGAAAGTCTATTTCGTAATGAGGTAAAAGGAGTTTTTTTTATGGAAAATAATAAGAAGATTAAACCCAATTCCTATTATTCTATTCAATATTGGATGATAAATGAATTGGGGTTAAAAGGATTGGAATTGAGTATTTATGCGATTATCTATGGATTTTCGCGTGATCATTGTGGTGCATTTACAGGCAGTCGTAGTTATTTGGCAGATTTTACAAATTCAACTAAAGCTGGTGTGGATAAAGCTTTAAAAAGTTTAATACAAAAGAATTTGTTAGAGAAGAAAGACTTTGTAAATCATGGCATTAAAAATTGTATTTATGTCGCAAAAGAGGTGGCAAACTTAGTTAGCTACCAGTCAACAGAGTTAGGTGGGGTGGCAAACTCAGTTAGCCAGGGTAGCCAACTGAGTTGTCCTAATAATATAGAAGATAATATAGAAGATAATACACTCTCTTTAGAAGTGAAGCATTTTGGACTTTATGGAAATGTTATTCTGAATGATGAACTGTATGATCGATTGCTTATTGAATCGGAAGAATATGCGGATGAATACATCAATAGACTGGATTCACATATTGAAATGCATCAACTTCACAAACAGTATTCTACATATGCTCCTAATCAGTTCTTTATCAAGATCTTTGACATGTTAAGAAGAGACGGGCATGTGGAGGTGTAGTCTATGTCTGTGAAACGTTTAGGGAATAAGAAATATGAAATTCGAGGTACGGTTACTCTATCTACTGGTAAATATCATCGTTATTCTTTTCGAAAGACTTTTAATTCCATCGATGATGCGCGTGAGTTTGAATTGAAATATAAAGAATCTTTTAATGCAGAAACACACACTTTTGAAAGTCAATCTTATACATTGAAAGAGTTTATTGACGTATATGATCTGGCTAAGGCAAATCAATTAAAGTCAAGTACAAAACAAAGTAATACATATATTTCAAAATACTTTGAATCTTTGTATGATGAAAAGATTCAATCTCTAACATCTGGACAGATCAAACAGATTACGGATGCTGCATTTAAAAAAGGCTTGAGCGAAGAATATGTAAATAAGATGCTGACATATTTGAATAAGATATTTAACTATGGATTAGAAATGGGATATGTACAGTTCAATCCGGTCAAAAGAATTCCCAAATACAAAAGGCCGGACAAGATCATTGATGAAGACGATTTCTATACTCCGGATGAATTTGAGCAGTTCATTCAATGTTTTCCAAGAAACAAAGAAAACGGAGAATACGTCTGTTATGTCATTGTGAATCTTTTGTATTTTATGGGATGTCGATTTGGCGAATGTGTTGCACTAACAATGAATGATATTGATATGGATAAGGGGACAATTCGATTCAATAAGACAGTAGCTAGGTATGTGCAGGGAAGATCGTATCTGGTTACTCCGCCAAAGACAAGGAACAGTATTCGAACGATAACGATGCCCAAACGAATGAAATGCATCATGCAGGAATATTTGGATTGGTACAAAGACTTGTACTGCATCACAAAAGAGACATTTTTGTTTGGAGTGGACAGACCCGTTCTTGCGAAAGTTGTGAAGAAGCGTATGGCAATCGCCTGCGAAAGATCAGGAATTCGCATGATCAAGATTCATGGGTTTAGACGAAGCAATGCATCACTTCTATGTAATGCGAATGCACCTGTATCATTGGTCGCAAAACGCTTGGGTCATACACAAACGGAATGTTTGAAGACTTACGTTAAGTTCTTCAATAATTCCGAGCAGGATCTGATCGACATCATTGATTCTCAATTCGAATGATGTCGCTAAAAGCTCAACGCAGTTGCCCGTCATTGAACTTCATTACCGCCTTTAGTGCGGTAGTGGGGTTCAATAGGGAAGGGCATTACCATCAAGCTGGTAATTATGGCAAGCAAGGCTTGCTCAAAAGAATGTGTGGAAATAATTAATGAACAATAATAAGGGGGATACGTAAATGAATCGATTTAAATTATATTTAAATGATACGAATATTGAACATCAAAAGGAATGTGTAAAAATACTTTTTAAACATTTCAATGGGACTTATCGAAATACATATAATGGCAATTTGGAAGTGATTATTGAAGAAAAAGCATCGACTTCTGGAAGACCTAAGAAAAAACTTCCTGGTGTGGATGTTCTTAGAGCAGAAAAGAAGGAAATGACTTTTGAACAGATGTGTAAAAAATATAATGTTTGTCGTACAACATTATATAAAATATTAAAATCGGGTGATTTGCATGAATGAAGTGTCGGTTACGATTACGGCTGGAGAAGGATGTGAAGAACATAATCATGGCTTGGAGTATCGCTCGAAACTGGAGCATACGCATGATACGGGCAAAGATACAGTGATTGAGCTTGTGCCTTATGAAAAAAGTTATAAGGAACAAATTAATGAATTGATGAAACCGTATATTAAAGAACGTAATGATTATACTCTGAAACGCAAGGCTGCCGCTTGGGATCGATATAATAGTGGTCAAATTAAGACAAAGCCACGTAATCGGGATTATCCATTGATTGGCAATGATTATTATACGCAGCATCTGCATGATCAGATGCGCAACCCTAAAACAAATAAAATGGAACAAATAAAGATGTTTCGTTCTTTAATCATTGGTTTGGGCGATAAGAGTGATCGTGAAAATGGCAAGATAACGAAAGAACAAGCACTTCATATTTTTAATGAATTTCTTGTGAAATTTAAAAAGGATTTTCCATACTTTCATATCTTAGGTGCCACTGTACATTTAGATGAATCTGGATTCTATCATATGCACCTCGATTTTAAACCTATTTATGAACGTGCAGAGGATATGGAATATATTCAGAAGCATGGCGGAGGATTGCGCTGTGGCACAGGGTTAGATGAAACATTAGTACGCATGGGGTATAAACCGGAACAGTCTATAATCAATGAAAGAGATAAAGTTCCGATTTTATTTAATGCGATGCGAAATAAGATGTATAAAAGTATGGAAACCATTATGAATGAGAGCAATTTATATTTGATGTATGGTGCTACAAGTATTAAGGAACCGGAAAAAGATGCGTCAATAAATATGCCGTTAAGTCAGTGGCAGGATACAAAGGATAAGACATTAGAAATGCAGCATAATATGAATATCGCAAAGGAATTTTTGAAACAAGACACTGTGGATGAAAAGAATATTGTGTATGCGTATGAGAGGTTGGAAAATGTATCTTCACAATTAACCGAAATGGAGAATTCACCAAAATCCAGGTTGAATAAGAATAAGATCGTTGTTGAATACCATGTGTTTGATCAGCTTAAAACGTTTATTCAGGAATTGAAGTCTATGATTGGGGCGTTGTTGAAACGTATCAAATTGTTGGGTGATAAAATAGATAATTTGAAAGATGAGAATAAGACGCTAAATAACAAGCTGGATAGTACAAAGAATGAATTGGTTCAGTATAAGAATGACAATAAGTTATTGAAGATTAGACTAGATGATGTGAAAGAACAGAATTCAGTTTTACAGACTAAAGTGAATGATCATAACCATAGTATGTTGACAATGAGTAAGAAGCTGAATAAGTCTGAAACTAGAAATATTGCACTGACTCGATTTGTGAAAGAAACAACGAGAAATCAGATTCACTTAAAAAATGGACAAAGCATTACGGTATATGATGCGATAATGAATAAGCTAAGCCCTGAAGATAAGACAAGGGTTAGGAAAACTATGGATTTAGAGGGAAATAAAAACAATCGAAATCGATGAAAAAAAGCGGATAATTTGCTATCCGTTTTTAATATGCTTTGAAAATTTTTTGCGATTTTTTTGCGAATTTTGTTTAGAAAAACACTTGTTTTATTGGTTTATATAGATATGGAATATAACCATAATGTGAGAATATGCTTTAAATAAGGTATAAAAAAAGCACCTGGCAAATGCTAGGTGCAATCTTTGACAAATGGTGGTCTCAGTCGGAATCGAACCAACGACACAAGGATTTTCAGTCCTTTGCTCTACCAACTGAGCTATGAGACCACATGGTTGCGGGAGAAGGATTTGAACCAACGACCTCCGGGTTATGAGCCCGACGAGCTACCAGACTGCTCTATCCCGCGATGTGAATTAATTAAGATGGCGCAGAAGCTGGGATTCGAACCCAGGCGCCGCTCGCACGACCTACCGGTTTTCAAGACCGGACCCTTCAGCCACTTGGGTACTTCTGCATATGTATAATTGGTGGACCCTGTAGGACTCGAACCTACGACCCGCCGGTTATGAGCCGGATGCTCTGACCAACTGAGCTAAGGGTCCAAGTTAAACTCGTTGGTGGCTGGAGTGAGACTCGAACTCACGACCTTCCGGGTATGAACCGGATGCTCTAGCCAACTAAGCTACCCAGCCGAATTAAATAAAATAATGGTCGGGATGACAGGATTTGAACCTGCGACCCCTTGATCCCAAATCAAGTGCACTACCAAGCTGTGCTACATCCCGATATTTTTAGAAAAAAAATAAATGGCGCGCCCAGCAGGAATCGAACCCACAACCTTTTGATCCGTAGTCAAACGCTCTATCCAGTTGAGCTATGGGCGCATTTATTTCAACTGAGCTCATGTATCTCGCTCAGTGCCCATTAAATATACCATCACTTTTAAATGATTGCAAGCACTTTTTTTAAAAATTTTTAATTTTTTTTAAATTCATGTTTTTAAGGCTATATACGTAGTATAATTACCTATATATAAATAAGAAAAAGGAGATTTAAATCATGAGTAACATTGAATCAGTAAAAGGACACTTGATCGTATCTTGTCAGGCACTTCCAGATGAACCTCTACATTCATCATTTATTATGGGACGTATGGCTAGAGCTGCTAAATGGGGTGGCGCTAAAGGTATTCGTGCCAATACTGTAGAAGATATTAATGAAATTCAAAAAGAAGTAGATTTACCAGTTATTGGAATTATTAAACGAGAATATGGAGACTGCCCAGTATTCATTACACCTACAATGAAAGAAATTGATGAATTGATTGAAGGGGCACATCCAGAAATCGTTGCCTTAGATGCAACTTGTCGTGTTCGTCCAGATGGAAGAACTTTAGATGAATTGTATGCCGATATTCGTGCTAAATATCCAGAACAAAAATTAATGGCAGATTGCTCTACATTAGAAGAGTGTCTACATGCTGCCCAATTAGGTTTTGATTTTGTAGGAACAACATTAGTTGGATATACAGAAGAAAGTAAGGGCGACAAAGTTGAGACAAATGATTTTGAGATCATGCGCAAATATTTAGAACAATCTAACGTACCAATGATTGCCGAAGGAAATATTGATACACCAGAAAAAGCACGCCATGTATTAGAATTAGGATGCTTCAGTGTAGTCGTTGGATCCATCATTACTCGTCCTCAATTAATCACAAAACGATTTGTAGATTGCATTGAGGGATAAGTATGTTAAAGAAGGAACAATTAGAAAAATTATTAGAACGTTGTATGGCTTCTTCCTGTGATTTTGCCGAAATCTTTGAAGAAGAAGGTACAACCGAATCTTTATCCATGTTAAATGGAAAATTAGAAGATACAAACGTATTGATTCGTGCGGGCATTGGTATTCGTCTATATAAAGGTGTGCAATCTGTATATGGATACACAAATGAAACCAATGAAGAATCATTAAATGCCTTAGTGGATGATTTGCGTGGTGGCTTTGGCATAGAAGCTAAATCTGTATCGATTTCTTTGGTTGAAGAAAAACATGAAAATCTTCATCCTATCAAAGAAAATCCTGTCAAAGCTTCTTTAGAATCGAAAGTTGCCTTGATGGTACGTGCAAATGATGCAGCGAAAGCTTATTCAGATAAAATTCAAAAAGTATCTGTAGGGTTGGCAAGTGTATGCCAAAATGTACAGATTTCAAACAGTGAAGGAAGACTCGTACACGATACTCGAATTCGTTGTCGAATGTCTGTATCTTCTTTTGCGCAAGATGGTCAAAACTTACAATCTGGCTATGAAGCACCAGGCGCAAGTAAGGGTCTTGAATTCTTTGAAGAAAAAACACCAGAATCAATTGGAAAAGAAGCAAGTCGAATCGCATTAGTATTATTAGAGGCAAAAGATTGTCCATCTGGAAAGATGCCGGTCATTATTGATAATGGATTTGGTGGTGTTATTTTCCATGAAGCTTGTGGACATGCCCTAGAAGCAAGTTCAGTCAGTAAAAACCAGAGTGTATTCTGTGATAAATTAGGACAAAAAGTCGCAAGTGATAAAGTAACAGCGATTGATGATGGAACAATTCCAAACGCATGGGGCTCACAAAACGTCGATGATGAGGGTAATCCCCAACAAAAACGTGTATTAATTGAGAACGGTATTTTAAAGAGTTATATGGTCGATCGTTTGAATGGTCGAAGAATGGGGCTTGAATCGACTTCAAGTTCGCGTCGTCAGTCTTATAAATTTGAAACAACTTCACGTATGACAAATACATATATTGCCGCTGGAAATGATGATTTTGATGAAATGTTTGAAGGCATCAAGCGAGGACTATACGCAAAGAAAATGGGTGGTGGAAGTGTAAATCCACAAACCGGAGAATTCAACTTTGCCGTATTAGAAGGGTATTTAATTGAAGATGGTAAGATTTCGTATCCAGTAAAAGGTGCGTCTTTAATTGGTAATGGTGCAGATATCCTATTTAATATTGATCGCGTTGGTAAAAACTTAGAGCGCGGACAAGGTATGTGTGGAGCTAGTTCGGGTTCAATTCCTACCGATGTAGGCCAGCCAGCCATTCGTGTTTCACAAATTACAGTAGGAGGTACGGCCAATGAATAAGCAGTTATGGATTGAAAAAGCACTTGGCCTAGGCATCCAAGAATTTGAAATCTATCAATCTACAACAGTAGAAAAAGAAATGACTTGGTTTCAAGGACAAATGGATACTTTAGTATCCAGTAAAGTAACGGGTACGAGTATTCGTGGAATTGTAGATGGAAAAATGGCCAATATGGCTTTGGAAGAAGTAGATGATGATCAATGCGAAATCATTTTAAAGTCTTTGATTGAACAAGCACATATTATTTCAAATGAAGAAACAGATTCATTAAGAAAGCCAGAGCCAATTGAATATGTAAAAAAAGATGTAACTTGGAATATGGCAAGCACAGAATATGTGAAGGATATTCTTCAAAGCTTAGAAACTAAGATTCTAGCCTATGATCCACGTGTCATTCAAGTTGGATATTTAGGATATTCACAAGGAAGTGGAAGTCGCAGTATTGTGAATAGCTTAGGCATGGATGTGCAAGATGCGGATGAAATGCAGTACATTGTTGCCAGTGTTGTTGTGAAAGAAAATGAAGAAATCAAAGATGCGAGTTTAGTTGAAGTTGTATATGACTTTAACCAATATGATTTGGATTCATTTGTATCTCGCGTTTGCGATAAAGCATTAAATAAATTAGGGGCCGCACCAATTCCTAGTTGCACGTGTCCAGTTATCTTTGAAAAGGATGCGATGACATCTTTATTTGCAGCATTTACAGGTTTATTTAATGGAGAATTGATGTATAAGGGAATATCACCTTTAAAAGATAAATTCAACGAACAAATTTTCTCTGAACAAATCACAATTATGGATGATCCAAAGAATACGGATTGTTTAAGTATTGCCAATTTTGATGATGAGGGTTGTCCAACTTCTTCAAAAACTTTGGTGGATCACGGAAAATATGTTATGATGCTTCATGACACAAGAAGTGCCAATCGAATGCATACAAAGAGTACTGGAAATGGCTTTAAATCAGGTTACGCATCTAGTGTAAGTGTACAACCGATGAATTGTTACATTGTACCGGGAAATGATAGTTTTGAGGATTTGTGTACAAAAATCAAAGATGGTTTTGTCGTACAGAATTTAGCGGGACTTCATGCTGGACTTGATTTTGTATCTACAAACTTCTCACTACAATGCTCAGGCTTCTGGGTAAAAGATGGTAAAAGAGATAAGAATGTTACTCTAGTTACCGTTGCCAATAACTTCTTAGATATGATGAAACACGTGATTGGTGTGGGTAACGATTTAGATTGGAGTTATCATCAGGTTGTAAGTCCAAGTATCGCATTTGAAGAGTGCACAATTTCAGGGGAATAATTATGGTAAATGAATTTAAAAATGAAAAACTACAAGAAACATTAATTGTATTTAATAAAGAAAAAACAGATTCAGCATTTAGAAACTTGTTGGATGCGTTTGTATCTACAAATTTTCTAATTCCAGCACAATGGGATAAAGAACCTACTCGCAATGAAAAGGGAGTTTTAGTCTTTGAACCCAATACACAATTTCAATTGTCTTTGATTCAAAATGATAAGGGAGATAGTTTCTTTCCTGTCTTCTCAAGTATGGATCAATTGAAAAAATGGGATCAAGATAGTGAAATCCATTCATTGGTTATGACTTATAATCAATATATGCCTTTTGTGAAAATGGCGTTAAACCAGATTCATGGTATTGTGGTCGATCCATTTGGAGCTAATGTTTTATTAGACTGTAATTTATTAGTGGAATTAGATAAAAGTCGTGGATCTCAAGTGAGTGAAAATCCAATTCATAAAGGTGATAGTTTGAAACTTCGTGATCCTATCGCAAGTGTAACTGAACTTCAAAGAGCTATCTGTGAATTTGGTGACTCTCACCCAGACATTCTTTCTATTTATTTGAAAGAAAGAATCGTCAAAGATCAGCCTAGCCACTGGTTCTTAGTTGTGGATATGATCAATGATGATAAACAGACACTACAGGATCTAGGAAACTTCTGTACGCCTGCAAGTTATGGTAAAGGTTTTGAATTCATGTTTGGAAGTATGGAAATCGCCAAAAGAATTATGGCGGATACAATTCCAACATATGTAAAAGTTACGCAGTAATTAAAGGTGCAATTCAGCACCTTTTTCTTAATCAAGTGAGCAACGTGATGTTCACACTATTAGAAATTAAAAGGATCATTCTATTACCAAAAAATGAATATTTACCAAAAATCGGGAATAGAATAATGACAGAACCCACTAATTGTGTTAAATTATGCTTGTGATAGTTATTACCGAAAATTTAATAATTTTTAAAAAGTGGGAATAGGAGAGAATGTTATGCAACTTATTGTTAGAAAAAAATATTTAGATGAGTTGATTGAATTATATGGTACACCCGATATAAAGGTTATTACTGGAATCCGGCGTAGTGGGAATAATGTAAAGTTGAGAATAATGTAAAGTAAAGCTTATAAACCTTATAAATAAAGGATCTTTGGCTAAATTA
>NZ_CAKVMR010000053.1 GCF_934772795.1 uncultured Holdemanella sp. | reverse complement strand
CCGTTTTGGGGTATATGCCGCCCCTTAAATTCTTGGAGAGCAAATTCACCTAACCCCATCCAAATTTATTGCGCCTTAATTTCTCTTTTTCTTAAATACAGTTAATACCAACACAAATCCACTCATCAACAATAAAGCCATCCATTGACCCATATTATATGAGTATGCCGTATTCAAAGACATCTTCTTATCCGACTTAACATCTTTCTTCTTATCTACCTTTGAAGTTGTTGACTTTTCTGTATTCGTACTAGGCTTAGTATCCTCTTTCCCTGGCTTTTCAGCATCTGTTCCAGGATTCTTACCCTCTTCTGGCTTTGCCGGATTTTCTGTATCCGTACCAGGCTTAGTATCTTCTTCTGTTCCAGGCTTTTCAACAACTTTATTCTTCACTTCAAATTCAGTTGTACATTCTCCATCCGTGTAAACCACTGTCAATGTATGTTTACCAACAGACAACGTTTCAAGATAATCCTTCTTCAATGTGACAAGAGTAGAACCAGTAACCGCTGTATACTTATCTACATCAATTAAAGTGCCATCCACCTTAACACCTGTAAATTTAGAGAATTCACCATCCGTTTTGAAGCCAAGATTCTTACCACTATTCTTGATCCACTCTCCATTTGCGCCATCAATAAAGTTATATGTTGGAAGAGTTCGCTTGTAACCGCAAATATTACATGTAGTATCTCGGCTCGTACTAAACTGATGATAACCTTGATATTTTATCGTATACGCTTTATTTGGACACAATGGATCTGTACACTCTTGCCAATGTCCAATATTATCATAACTCCACTTACCATAAGTATGCGTATGAACTGGAACTATTTTCTTATATAAAGCTTCAATTTCAGCATTGGAATCCAAGATTGTTACAGTTGTATTTATACTCTTATAATTGTCAAAAGTTACCTTACCTGAATTTGTTTTCCAACGATCAAATTCCATACCAGCAACAGGTGCATCCGCTTTAACACTTACAACTTCATTTTCTTCATACGTTCCAGAACCCGTACCATTCTTCACAATTAAATCAAATTTCAAAGTTGGTGCAGGAATAGAACTTTCCTTATATACAGCCCTAATGTTTGCGGCCATTGCCTTCGTTGTAACTTTTGTAACTGCACTATTAACATCTTCAATGACTACATCACCAGAAACAAGTTCCCACTTATCGAATTCTTTACCTAACTCCGGCGCATATGCCTTAATAATGACCTCACTATTTTCGCCATATTCTCCAGAACCAATTCCACCGTCAACCTTTAATGCGTATTTTGCAGGTCCCGGTGGCGTAATTGGGATTGCATCCTTATATACTGCTTTAATCTTTACATCAGCTTGTTTAATAATCACTTCGGTAGTATCTTCTAACCAATTTTGAATATACGGATTCCCCACTAATGCTTCCCATTTCCAGAATACTTTTCCTGCAGGTGGAGCATCCGCTTTGATTGCTACAACAGTACCCTGTGTAAAACTTCCAGAACCCGTACCATTGACAACATTAAGTTCAAATTTCTTATCCTTATAAACAGCTTCCACTGTAACTGGGCCATCCACATTTGTAATTGTTGTAGTTTCACTATTTACATCTTTAATTGTCGCCTTACCAGCCTTTATGACCCATTTATCAAATTCTTTATCATAAGAAGCAGACGTTTTGGCTACAAGCGTTGCGACATCACTCTTGGAAACAATTAAAGAATCACTACCATTCACAGTTCCATTACGAACAATAATCTTACTTGTTGTATCACCATAGTTAGGAACTATGACATGCGTATAAGGACTTGCATCATAATTTGTTTTCTTAACATACCAAACTACATACTCGCCCGGTTCTAGATCCGTGGTTTCTCCATCGTCACAATAATGAACATAATCACCTGTTATAAATGCTCTCTTATAACGCATTGCGGATGTTGTACCTTTAATCTTACCATCCTTAGCACTTGAACTCGAAGGAGCTACACCCTGTAAACCACCTGGCGTATCCTGCTGAGCCTCGCGAATTTCCCATTCAATCGTTTTTTCATCCGTCGAACCATCTTGCCATTCATAACCATCAAGTAAATTCACTTTCGCTGTATACGTTCCAGCATCCGTTTTCTTATAGTCACCACTAAGTGTATAGCCTTCACCTGCATCTACACCTACTTGTTCTTTCCCATTATAAGTATAGAAATTCATATATAAATATTTATATTTGGCCCAAGGCACAGATACTTGTTTAATGCTAGAATATACTCTAAATCTAAAATTCACTTTATGACCATTTCCACAATCATAATCATACGTAACAAAATCTTTCCCATTCTCAACAATCAACACACCCGAATTCACAGTCGCATTTTGCCAATTCGAAGTTTTACTCACATCAAAGCCAGCCGGAAGCTTTGATAAATCAAATCTTCTTCCCTTACCAACCGTTATTGGATATATATTATTTGCCATATATAGTGTCATAGATGGCGAATTATTACTCAAATCAATTGATGTTAAGTTATTCAATTCGCTCTGTAACTCCATTAACTTCACATTGTTTTTCACATTTAAAGTTTCAATCGGATTACGCCCAATATACAAAGTCTCTAACTCTGTATTCTGACTTACATCAATTGAAGTAATCTTATTATCATAAATATCAAGCTTCTTTAACAATGGATTATGACTCGTATTTAAAGAAGTTAATGCATTTTTACTACAAATCAATTTAACAAGCTTTGTATTTTTACTGACATCTAATGAAGTCAATTGATTATTTCCACAATCCAATTCTAAAAGTTCAGTAAAATACTCAATACCCTTTAAACTCGAAATCGTTTTTGATGGTGCAAAAATATATTTAACATTCGCAATCTCCTCATCATCCAACTTTTCATCTCCATTCGAATCAAATTTCGCTAAAACATAGCTTCTAAAGTTCGCATCCGGAAAGTTTGTTTCATCAATTGCCAAACCACTCGATACAGGTGCAGGCGCCGCTAACATCATTGGCGCAACCTCCACCTCTTCTTCTGGTTCAGATTCAACTTGTTCTATCACTTCTTCAGATTCATCCTCAACAACGGGTTCTTCTTCCTCTACAAGATCTAAATCCTTTTCTTCAACTATTTCTTGATCCATCACACCCTCATGAGCATCAAACTCATCTGCATAGATTGCCGTAACCGGAGTTAAAGTCAAAACCATACATAGACTAAGTCCAACACTCGTCCAACTCTTTTTCATATATTATCAACTCCTATTCTATTCACACAGCCTACCTTTTTATTCCAGATAGCTACAAGAAACATGTATTCATTTAAAATGGAAAATGCAGGGGTTTGATCCTGCATTTTGCGGCATTAGAAGCTACCGCCACCACCACCATACGTGTCGCCACTACTACTAGTATATGTGCTACTTCCTCCGCTCGAACTATCATCATCGTCAGATTTGATTCGATGACGAGTTATTGTATGATACAAGAAGTAGTCATGAGACTCTTTCATCTTCAACGTATTTTTCTTCATATAGTTATGTGCCTTGTCTTCAAACGCAACAGAATGAAGCTGTTCACGCTTTTTACTCACCACAAAGACTGCACAAATAAAACCTACTAAAAGAGAAATTGGTACACAATACCATGGAAGCCATTTAAAAGGCATATTTCCAACATCATAAGGGCTACCATTATGTGCCTTTTCTACAAACTTTTCGCAAAGACTACCAAACGTTGTAAAAGCCTTCATGTACTTCTCCTTCTTTAAAGAAGGACCTAGCTTTTCACTAATATAACTAATTCCAGCATCCGTAAAGGCTGTAATACCATAACCATGAGTGGCCATCCAGAACTTACGTGTTTCCATGTTGACAACTAAAAGAATTCCATCTTTATTTTTACCCTGACCATACTCAAGCGCTTCATACATCGTCATCGCATAATCAAGAAGTGCCTTACCACCCGTATCTTTTGTAGTCAATATCGCAATATCTAAACCTTGACGCTTACCAATTTGGGTTAAAGTATCATTTAACTCTTTTCTTTCATCCTCAGTTAATAAACGCGCATCATCATTCACAAATCTTAGTCCATCTTGTAATGAAGTAAGACCACTTAAAGCTTGCGCATACTCTTCGGAAAGATTTGGAGCTCTAGTAATATAGTCATCGCAAAGTCTTGCGTATGTTTCAAACGCATCCGCATATTTTCCACTACTTAAATAAGGCGCAAACTCACTACCAATCGTACTAATATCTTCTGACGAGATAGCTGTAGTACCTTTTCCATAAGTAGACATCCACCACTTGCGAACTTCCATATTGACAACCAATAAAGCACCATCATCGCCATAGCCACGCTCATCATATTTCGCTTTTGCGTAGTCTTCTATGGATTGATCACCCATATCATCCGCTGTAATTACGGCAACATCTACACCTTGTCTTTCACTGATCTCAGTTAAAGTATCATTTAATTCCTGCTGTTCACTTGCAGTCAATAAACCTGCATTATCCTCTACATATCTTAGATCTTCACTCGCAAAAACCGGGAAGCACATCATAAGTGCAAGTAGAAGAGATGAACATAAAATACTAAGTTTTTTCATAAACAACCCCCTACTTTCCCCAACTCATAATCAATATTGCGATATAAGCTAAAACACTTCCAAGAAGCGTAATCACTACATAGTACAAGTAAACTAGGCTCTTATTTTCTGGAAGATTCCCTACAAATTTACCCGTTTGACCATTCATCGCAAAACTGTAGTTTTCACCCTTCCACTTCGTATTTAAGATCCACACTGGATACAACGCATATTTTGCCGTACCATTCTGAATTTGAACTGCACTATCCTCACAAGTAACCGTGTCATACTTACCACAATTGGTCATAAACGCATCTTCCGTAGACTTCTTTACACGTGTATTAGCACGATCAATACTTGAATCGGCATCCACATCATATTTATCGGCTAAAAAACCTGCTAAATAAGCCGTCTGAAAATCTACCGCATCTTTTAAGTCATAAGGCTCAATAGACTCCATCATATCATCTGGCATCTTGCTTGAACCATCCACCGGAATGTTTTCAAATCTTACATGTCCTTTACGATATAAACGATAGTATTTGGTTTCCGTATAATCATATTCTGAATCCGACCACATACGAACCTTTGTCGCATTATAACGAACCTCACCATCGGCATCCGCATCAAACAACCAGAAAGGCACATATACACCTTTGATTTCTTCAATATGATTTTCGGATTTGAATTCTTTAGGCAATAAAGTCTTACCCTTATAGTGCTGTTTCAAACCTTCCTTAGCCGCCTTTTTATCCAACTTAAACGGAATTACTAAATCCGGCTTTAAGACACCACCCAATTTTTCCTTTACGACAATCGGACTTCCACAAAACGGACAAGATGCAGCCGCCATATTTTCATCCGCAACAATTTCACCACCACACGAATTACAAACATATGTCAATAATCCATCGGTTTCATTTTCAGCCCACTCTTGACCTGGCTTCACATCCCACTCAAATTGATCTTCTTCCTCAATCTTTACAGAATCATATTGCTGAAGTGTTTCCAGAGAAAATTCTGTATCACAATAAGGACACTTCATCTTTTGAAGTTTTGTATCAAATGAAATGGCACCATTACAACAAGGGCATTTAAACTCTTGTAAAGTACTCATAATTAAAACCCTCTACTTTTCTATGTCATTATCATCAAATGGGTCACCACACTCCGGACAGAATTTAGGTGGATGATGCGGATCCTCCGGCTGCCAACCACACTTATCACAACGATACAACGGTTCATGAGCCGGCTTTTTTGCACCACACTCTGTACAGAATTTACCCTTATTTATAGTTCCACAAGTCGGACAAGCCCAACCTTCAACACTTGGTTTAGGCGTTCCACACTCCGGACAGAACTTACCACTTGCGACATGTCCACAAGTTGGACAAGTCCAGCCATCTGCCTTTGCCTCAGGCGTAGGTGCAGGAGTCGGTGTTGGAGTTGGAGTTGGAGCTGGTTGAGCAGCAGCACCCGCCGCATATAAGTTTTGCGCATTAATACCACCCTGATTCATGGCCATACCCATACCCATAAATCCAGTCATTGCACCAGACGCATTATTGGCAGCATCCTTCATAGCCGTAGCCTGGGCACCAACCAAACGACTAGCCGCAACCGTTTGATTCATCGTCATCGCATTTTCTTCCCACTCTGTGATCTTCTTTTCTTGATCTTCAGGAATACTCAAAGAGTTAATATTGAAAGAGACAACTTCCAAACCACGCTTAGCACGCCAAATATCACTCAACTCATCATTTAAAGCTGCCGCAACATCCATTGTGTGAGCCGGAATCTCATAATACATCACACGATCTGCACTTAATTTTGCCAAGGCAGGCTGTAAAGCCGTCATCAATTCACCCTTAAGTTTGGCCTCAATAGTTTCAGACTCAAAATCCTCTGCCACATTTCCACAAACATTTGTATAGAATAAGATTGGATCGGCCACACGATATGTAAAGTTACCGTTACAACGCAATTTTACAGACAACTTGAAACCCAACTCTTCATTCACAACCACTCTAAATGGAATTGGAGTTGCCGTTCCATATAGAACTTCACCCATTTCCTTTGTGTTCACATAATACACTCTTTGATCCTTGGCAGTATCTCCACCAAAAGTGAAACGCTTAGCCATAGTAGAGAAAGAATCCTTAATACTCTGACCTAAACTTCCCGCAAAGATAGAAGGTTCACTTGAAGAATCATACACAAATTCTCCTGGCGTTGCACAAAGCTCAACAACACGACCCTGATCCACGATCAACATACATTGACCATCCGCAACCGCAATCACACTACCATTTGAAATGATATTGTCATTTCCTTTATTACTCGACTTTTTACCCGTCCTTTTAGAACCCTTACGAACCAATACATCCTGCTCTAATGCATCACAATAAAAGTACTCCTTCCATTGATCGCCAAAAACAGAACCAACAGCTCCAGCACCAGCACGAATTAATCCCATATACTACACCTCTTCCCATGTATCCATTGATTGGATTCTTAATTCATTTACTATTTTTTGTACCAAACCATCAAAGACATCCACATTGCTTGAAATCTCAATTCTTAGTACACCACTATTCATACTTGGCATATCCACCAAATATGTTCTTTTTATTATATTTAGCTCTTCTAATTCCTCAGCCACACTCGCCTTATAAGAAAGTATGTCTAAGACATCATAATCTAGTCCTTCAAATTCAACACGAACCACTTCATCATAAGACATCGCATTATTTGGAATGTAAGGAATGGTATCCACAAACACTAAAATATCCGTATTCTTACCAAGAATGCGATACATCATTCCAGACGCAACCACTTTACTTTTATACGAAACTCGCTCGTCTTCTACAAGAAAATAAGCATCGATATTCGAAAGAGTGAATGTACAAGCCAATCCCTGCACATTCATCTCTTTTCTTTTGGCATATCCATCATTTGGATTCGACATAAAGCAGAATTATTCAACATCTAAAAGCTCAACAACTTTGAACTCTTTAATAATCGCTTCTGCAAGTTCATCGGAAATATCTTTATCATCATATTCACAGACTTCAATACAAACGATTCCATTTGGAAGATCTGGATGTTCAATATAGTATTCTTTCTTTAAATTATCCTCATCCGATAAATCTGCAACTAAAGCTCTATAACCACCGACTTTTGTCTCTGTATATTCAGCTTCCCCATTCAAATCTTTTGTCGCAAGCTCTTCAATAGTATATCCATCACTCCATTCTGCGAATGCATCATCTCCTACATATACTAAAAGAGCCGGAAGATAATCATCACGAACTTCATATTTTATGCTTCCAAGTGATAATTCCGTATTGTAAACAGGCTTTTCTAAACCCTTCACCAAATAGAAAGAATCCAAGTTTGGCAATTTAAAATTACAAGCTAGACCCTCCGATTCATACTCTTTTCGATCCGCAAACTTCTGCTCTTCTTTCTTCTCTACCGTTTTTGTACCATCCGTCTTTGTAGTTGTACCACCATCACTTGCACCACACGCAACTAGACTCAAGCCCATACCAAGCACAAACAGACTTGTTAATAACTTATTGTTTTTCATATTATGTTCTCCTATTATTTAATTTCTACCTTCAATTGCTGCAAAGCCGCCAATAATATATCTTCTAATCCTGTCGTATCATCTGAATCATCACGAAGTTTTACAGAACATGACAATATTACATTTTTATCACCCACTGGATAATTTAACTTATACCTATATGTTGTATCATTGGCACTATTCCAATAATTCGTGTAACTCTTCGAACGATACCCAGAATATTCACCCAATGTATACTCTGTGAATGGCTCTTCTCCTTCACTTAAATGCTCATTATGGAAGACGATAGCCTCTTCAAGCGTATCACTTGAATCTGTACATATGTTAACGTAGATTGAACGATCTGGATCTTTTCGACTTAATGTATAACCAATGTTTCCCTTATCTTGTTTACCATTGATCGTGTCATACTTTTCACTAGGCGTATAGAACGAAGTCAAATCCCTTGGTAAAGTTAATTTTGCACGAGACGATTCACCAACGATTTCCTTGCTGTTTTCATCCTTCTTCTCTTCTTTAACTTCCTTCTTGACTTCCTCTTTCTTTTCTTCCTTTACCTTTTCGAGCTTCATATTCTTAATGATAGCCTTCGCAAAAGGTTCTAAATCCGAAGTATCCTTTTCTTTATCATTCTTCTGGTTGATTTCAATAGAAACGACTTTATTGATATCCTCGATAGGATAATCCACATAATAGTGAAGTCTAGTATTTTCAACCGTACCCAGATTGATGGTATGACTATACGCATCAAAGCCCTCAAACGTACAAGGCTTATACTTTTTATCCTCGTCATTTTCGCCATACATTGAATTCTGTAGATCCGCACTCGATTCAGCCGAGCTAGACGACAACAATTTAATTTCAGCATTCAACTCGTATTTGTTCTCTTCATTTAAACACGTATAGATAATGGAACCATTGTCCTTTACCATACTCTCCATTTTACCTACACCCTCTCTAGATGAAGTAAAATAAGGAGATAGATCTTCAGGAACACTCAATTTAGCCGTTCGATCCTGCGTATCTATTCGTTTCTCTTCTTTTTTCTTTTCGGTTACCTTAGCCTCTTCTTTTTTAGTCTCTGGCTTTTCACTTGAACAAGCCACTAAACTAAGTCCCATACCCAAAACTAAGAAGCCAGTTAATAACTTATTCCGATTCATAGTATTATTCTCCTATTAATTCAATCTTTAAATTATGCACCACATCCAGCAACAATGGCTCTAACAAGGAAGTATCGTCATCATATCGTAATTCTTCACGAATGGTTAATACGACATTTTGACCATCCACTAGATAATCAAGCACATAATGATATTCAATCGATTTATCACTTGTCACCACATACTTATATCCAGAATATTCCCCCACAGTACATGGCTCATACATTTTTGTTTCATCCTTACAAACCTTGTTGTGAGAAATACTGGCAGCCTCTGCTGAATCCCAGCCATCCGTTCCAATTGAGAAATGAATGGTAAACGTACGATCTTTCGCATACAATGAATAACCAAGAACATTCGACTCTTCCATATAGCTATATCGAGAAATTTCTCTAGCTGGTGTATGGAAAGAAGTTAAATCCTTAGGTAAAGTAACTCTCACCTTTTTATTCGCATAACTAATAATCGTACTATCCTTTTCTTTTTCTTCCTCAGCTGCCTTAGCCTTTTCTTCTTCCTTCTTCTCTTCTTTTACTTTTTCTTCTTTTTCTTCGATTGCCTTAGTCTCTTCTATTTTCTTTTCTTCTGCCTTTTCTTCTGGCTCATTTGATGAACAAGCCACTAAACTAAGCCCTAACCCCAAGACTAAGAAACCAGTTAATAACTTATTCTTTTTCACTCTGATCACCTACTCTTCCATACAAATTTCCACAACGATATGATCCAAAATCGCTCGTGTTACCACATCCAAATCATTGACTCCTTCTTGTTCTACATAGATTTGTAAAACAACATTATCTTCACCAACTGGATAATCGATCAACATCTTAGAATAGGTTTTATCAGACGAATCATATACCGTCGTTTTCTTATACCCCGAATATTTACCAATCGTAAATGCCTTATATTGATCTGCTTCATCTTCAAAACCCGCATTCAAGACATCCGCCGTTTCCTTGGCTGCTTTACGATAATCGCAATCAATTGAAATTCGCGTGATATACGTACGATCATCCGAATGTAAATCATATTTAAGGATACGATCACCCTCTAGCTTGCCCGATATATCTAAGCCTTCTTGTTTTGGTGTATAAACCGACAATAAATCTGGCATCGTCATCTTTATGAAATACCCATTCATTTGTGCGACTCCAGTCATTTCACCAATCTCTACCTTTTCTTCTTTTTTAACTTGTGAAACTTCTGGCTTTTCAGCACAAGAAACCAGGCTTAACCCTATACCTAGCGCAAGCAAGATCTTAGCTAGCTTACGATTCATAGGCTTACTCACATTTCTTCTTTTCAACTTTTACGTTATCCAAAATTGCAGTAATAATAGCCTCTGTATCCGAATCATCCGCTTCGGATTTTAGCTTTTCAACTACAACCTTAATCGTTCCTTTAAAACCATCTCGATCCAAATTGAAATACATATTGTACGTTACATAATCATCATAAGAATAATCCGAAATCTTATTTACACCTGTATAGTCACCCACTTGATAAGGCTTATAAAGTTTACTCTCATCTTCTTCACCTTTATTGAAGGTTTCAGCCACTTCATCCGCTGTCGCATCTGCATTTGCTTCAATAGCTGCAATCTTTTTCGTATCTGCCTCTTCATTTTCAAAGCTATAACGAATAAAGGAATCATCCACGATCTCGCCAGTAACCTTTACACCATCAGCTGGCGTATAAATCGTTGTGAAATCTTCAGGCATTGTGATGTTGATCTCATACTTCTTGTTGTAGTTTTTACTCACCACAAAATCGGTTGTTTTCTCTTCTTTCTTTTCCTCTTTCTTTTCTTCCTTTTTAGCTTCGACAACCTTTGTATCTTCCTTTTTAGGCTCTGGATCATTCGATGCACACGCAGCTAAACTCAAGCCCATACCTACAACTAATAAGCTCTTCACAAAGTTTGTGTTCATGACTACTTAACCTCAACTTTCATATTGCCCAAAATAGCTTTCATCGCAACTTCCATATCTGCTGTATCCGTATCATTGAATTGTTCTACAGTTACAGACATCACTACATTTTCAAAATCCAACAACAAGTCATCTTTACATTTGAAACTAGGATTTTCACTTGTAGTCACTTTTCTAAAGCCACTGAAATCACCCACCGTGCTAGGCTTATATTGTTTCGACTCATCATCCTTAAATCCTTCATTAATACGATTCGCATAGGCTTCTGCACTATCAGCACTGATTGGCTTTACATAAATAGCCATTTTAAAATCACCAAATTCATCTTCAAGCGTATATGTGATTTGTTGCTCACTCACTTCTGTTTTTACTTCTAAACCATCTCTACTCGGTGTATAGAATGAAGTAAGCTCTGGAATTGTGACTGTATAAGTCTTACTAGAAATTTCTCTTACTAATACGGCATCCGTAGTTTCTTCCTTCTTTTCTTCTTTCTTTTCTTCTTTCTTTTCTTCCTTCTTCTCTTCTTTTTTCTCTTCCTTCTTTTCTACAACCTTTGTATCTTCCGGTTTTTCACTTGAACAAGCTGTTAATCCAAAAAACATACTTAGTGCTAATGCACTCGCAAACAATTTTTTATTATTCATACTGATACTCCAATTCTAATTTTTCATGATCAAACAAATTTTTGATCTCTAATTTTTCATATAACGGCATTACTTTACAATACGATAAGACTTGTTGATTATAGTCATCATATCCATACACAAATCCATCTTCTTCCATACCCACACTAAACAATAGGCCAGAATGCGAATTCTCTAATTCCTGCATTGTATACAAACCATTCTCATCAATTTGAAGTGTTACACTCTCATTTCTATATGTACCCTCAATACTTTTAAATGGTTGATTACGCAATGCTTCAAATAAATCAATCAACTGATCATTTTCCGTCAGTGCCTGCCCACTACGAAGGCTTTTTACTTTATCTAACCCATATAATGGTCCTTGACTACAAACACGCTCAATCGGCAAGCCATCCTCAATCGCAATGACTTCCACCAAACCATTAGTCGTTAACGCAAAACCATAAGTGACACCAGGACCTATTTCATATACATGAACTTGTTTATACTCATTAAAACAACCATGCACCTTATACGTTTTATCCGTTCCACTATAGTAAAGCGATATCTTATTATTCTTTAACGTCAGAGTCATCTGATCAAATGTGGAAGAATCTTCTATCTTATAAGACTTCTTACGATTTGGCCGATACAAAACCATCTTTGTTCCAGAACCATAATTTGTGGCAATAGGAATCAATACATTCAATTTTCCTTTGTGGTAAAACACATCCAGATTTGAAGGCAACAAACCAATTGTTTGAGCTCTTAATTCCTTTACATTGTCATAATATTCATTGGCATATTCCTGATCAAAAGCCTGTGCAGCCCATACCTTCATATCTTTACGACTAATTTTATATTTCTTGTACAACTTTTTATTCGAAACACGCTTCTTCGTTTTAGAATCAAAATGATATACATTATAGCTAGGATAATCCGCCTCTACTTCTTCCTTGATGACTATACTCAATAGATTTGAATGTGTATACACATCATAACTAACCTTTGTGTACGGCAACGTATACCCTAGTTCTTTTGCCTCATCTAAAGAATCTATCAAACCCTTATATTCACTTTTAATGGTCTGATTCAATTTCTTTGCGCTCTTTGAACCACAATGAATATAAGGTAAGGAAATGTCGTACTTTCCAACATTTCCCCATGCATCCTTATATTCTTCATGAATATTGTAGAGATCTGAAACATATACCTCTTCATGAGGTTGTGATTTACAACCCGTAAACATTAGATTCAAACTCAGAAACAAGATTGAACAAAGCTTAGTCCAGATCATAGTTCGCAAGAGCTTGATCGGCTGCATCCTTAAATTGTGTACGATCTCCAATAATCGTTGCCCCAAACGCATCCACAGTTTCTTTTGCCTTTTCCTCTAAGTTTTCACCATTCTTTTTAGCTTTCGCCAAATCCCACATACTCTTTGTTGCCTTAAATTGAGTTACTGACTTTTTAATTCCACTTCTAAATGAATCATCTAAGCCAAATAATTTATTTAGATAATCCACACATTGATGACATCTTGTTTCATCATCAAATGGAATATAGACATCATTTAAACCTTTTGTATGTACAAAACCTAAGTGAACACACTTTTTATCTTTATCCGAACCACTCGTTCTAGCTGGCATATTTTCAGTTTTGTAAAGCTGAAGATTTTCTAAACGGTATACACACGCATATACTTTTGTATTAAACAATCCTCCACGAGCTTCAGTAACCGCAACCAAGCCTAGACTTGGCGCAATATAAATAGGACCAAAAGACTGCATCTTTTGATTTTTATCACGTGTTTTTTTCAAAGGTTCCATTAAATCTTGCCAAATCTGTGTACCCACTTCAGTTTGATGAATATGATCCTTGACATTATCTAAATCTGAATGAACATAATCATAATATTTTAATCCTTTTGCACGACAACCCTTTGTACAAATATAATTTCCATCCATTAATTTTTGTGATTGTAAAACATTAATTGTTGCACCACAAATTGCACATGTATTCGCCATAGTATTATTCCTCCTTTATGTGCGCTTCAAATACTTGTCTTAGTGACTCAGCACTTTCAAGCATCTTTTGGTAATTTTCATTTGTTTGTTCATTTCTTTCCTTATCCGCCATTTCAGAAATGATCTTTACATCATTCTGTGTCATTCGAATTGAAATATCGTGAATGAACGGATGATTCATTGAAATATTGAATTTAGCCTGATACAAAAACTCATATCGAGCTGGTTTGTAAGAACAAGTCCTACCCTTCTTATTCGTGAAATGAAGTTCACGCTTACTTTGTTCTACATGGAACGAAAAATCTTTCACATCTTTAAAATCAAACACATCCGGATTTTCTTCCATCAACTTTGGCTGTTTTGACAAGACAAACCAGTTATGTTTTTCATCAATCAAAACCTTTGGATATTCACCATACGTTGCGGATGCCACAAATTCTTTGAGACGAGACTTGTTCTCTTCCCGGTACACCAGATGCGCTTTGATTTTTTCAATCGGTGTGTTTTTATAATCTGTAAAAAGCGGTGACATTTTTTTCTTACACTCGCTACAAATACTTCCATCCAAACACTTCAATCCTTCGGCTAGTGAAAGCTTCTTTTTACAGACATCACATTCCTTTCTAGAAAATAACCCCATTCCTTTTCCTCCTTTCCTCATTTGATTGACTTGTCATTCTGTGCTATATTACATTAGAAAATTAAAACACCAATGTTGATAAAAAAAACCAATCGAAATACAACATTGGCGTTTTAATTTAATTGA
>NZ_CAKVMR010000052.1 GCF_934772795.1 uncultured Holdemanella sp. | reverse complement strand
AAAAAGATGCAGCCCATCGACTACATCTTCTGTGTTTTATCACGTCTTGCGAAATCTACAAATCTAAATTTATCCGGTCTATGTTTTGATACTGTATATTGAAATAATGTTGCATCTTCTAAATAAGTCCAAGAACGAACACATACAAGTAGTCCATAATCTTTCATATCCAACAATTCCTTTTCTTCATCCGTTGCAGGAATTACAGTAATTTCTTTTCTTGCGAAACTAATTGTTAATCCAAGCTCATTTTCAATGTACTCATACAAAGAGTTCTGTGCATGCTTAATTTCTAAACCTTTAATAATATCTGAACGCAAATAATCCGTATCCAAAATAATTTTCTCTCCATCGATTGTTCTTATACGAACCGTTTTATATACATCTCCACCAGTCATATTTAATAAAGACTGTATTTCTTCATTTGCGGGAATCAAATTAAATTCATGCACAAAAGTCGTTGATTTACTGACTAAATGACTATCCTGTAATTCCTTATAACTCGTAATGCCGGATACAGGAAAATTAATTGTAGATAAATCTAAAACCAATGACCCCTTCCCTTTTTCTTTATGAATATATCCATTGGAAGCAAGAAGATTTAATGCCTTACGAATCGTATCTCGCGATGTATTAAATTCCTTCATCAAATCCATTTCACTAGGCAGATATGTATTTGCCTTAATCTCTTTATTAACGATCCTAGATCTCAATCGATTGTATATTTCTTGATATTTTGCCATCTATAATTACCTTTCGTTTTATATTGTAACATGTACGGATAGGACATGCTATAAAAATTGTTGATGAAGCTATCTAAAAGGTGCATTTAAGGTGCACAAATCCTGTTTAATTTATTTATTATACTTTATATAAAGCGCTTTATGAAGATTAAAAATTGTTGCCGTGGCAAATAAAAAGCACTTTCTTCATTATTTAAAAACCTCACTTTTATATAATTTATCATACCAAAAGAAATTTAAAAAGCAGTTAATTTGAATATATAAAACTATGGATAAATCAACCTTTTAATATCAGCAATCTTATTCAAAAGAACAATATTGTGACCCCATGGAATTATGCAACAGGTTGTTGCACAAATTTTCTTTCAGTATAAGTTTCTGCATATTTTCCATATACTTCAAATTACGAACAGAATATACTTTGTTTTTTTGGAAAAGTAATTCGTCCTGTAAATTTGTGTCACCAGTGGTGACACAATTTCATTTTTATATTTACTTATATCAAGATTTACCATGCCCTCAATCACTTTTTCTGATAGTTCCATAATTCAAATTTTTAATGAAATTTTTTCTCCCTTAATGTATTCATATGCATTCTTGTACTGCCTAACTATCTTTTAAAAGTAATTTGCCCAACTGATTTGTGTCGCACTCACTGTTTTTAGAAAAGTATTCGTAATTGTTTCTTTAAATACGAGCATTCTTGTTTTGCGCATAAAATCTCCTTTCCGATTTTAAGACTACAATCACGCATAAAAACAATCGTATTTTTTTATGATTGCTTTTTGGACTGATTTCAGTCGTATCTTTTTACGATTGCCTTACAAATTCTTTAAATAATCTTCCACATTCAAATAAGATATCGGCTCAGAAGCCTCCTTTAACTCTGCATTTTCACCTCGGTAGATTACATATTTTCCAGTAATTGTTCCATAACGAAACTCTGTTTCTTTACTCTTTTGTTCATCCAATAAATGTCTGCATTGTTGTAAAACCATTTCTTTACTATGCTTAATTTCATAGATTTGACAATTTCCTTCTTCTGGATTAAAAACCACCATATCATATTCTCCAACCGCAAATTGTAGGCGGAAAACCTCACAGTTTTTCTTGGATAACTTTGTCTCTAAAAGAACAATGTCCTCCATCATTCTACCTTTAACTTCGTCTAATATTCGTTCAGTTATCCTTTTACGTTCATTAAATGACAAATTTCGAAAACGATCATCTTGCATCAAAGACTGAATCAAAGCTTCTGCTTGCGAATATCTCATACCAGGCTGTGAAAAAACAGTTCTCGTTTCTTTTTTATTAAAGTCAGTCATCCACCTGTTTTCAATTTCCACAGTAAGATCCAACAAATCCAAATATTCCTTAATTTCTTTACGATGAGCATCTGTAATTTTAATGGACTGTTCTTGTTTATCACGGATTTCAAGTAATTCTTTCAAAGTTTGATTCACTTGTACAATATCAATTTGATCTAAAATATCTGTTGGATGCGTTCTATCTTTTCTCAAATTCTTTGCCGAAACGCGCAAATCATGAGAACTAAAATTTCTTGTAAGAACTTCCAAAGTAAAACGATGGTTAATATCTTCCACAATTCGATTGATGACACTTGTTAATTCATTTTTTTCATACAACTCTTTTAAAGAACGAAAATGCGTTTCATATTGATAGTTTTTTAAGGAATGCTGAATATTTCTAGCTATTGCACTATCAACATATTCATCCGTACTTTTTTTTGTTGAGAAAATTGTTGGATGATTATTATAATGATTTCCACCTAAACTCATGGTTCCACCATAACGAATATAATCATCAATTCCATGAAGTCCAAGTACATTTTCAAATTCACGATACGAGATAAATGTGGTATGACTCATTATACAACGATCATATAATTCTTCACTTTCACTAAACAAAAATCCTAAAGAATCCGTACCCGATAATACAATTTTCATTCCACTTGCCGCAAATACATCTGAAAACAAGGCGGCACCCTCAATAAAATCATCAAGTAGAGTTACTTCATCGATAAAAACATAACGATATCCCTGTGTCTCCAAGGCTTTTAAATCTTGATTTAATTCCGCCATTGTTTTATTATCCTGAACCTGAATAAATGCTGTTTTATCACGTGTTTCTCTATCCATATTCAAAATCAATTGACGAATCAAAGTTGTTTTTCCTGTTCTTCTAAGTCCATATAAGATAAAAACTCGATCATGAACATTACTATAAACATAATTTTCCAGTTCTTTGTAGCACTCTCGTTTTTTCCAATCCTTCACAACATCTACAAACCGATTTAATTCATCACCAGTTCTAACTACACAATTAAAGTCATGCATATTTTCTGTCATATCCACATCTTTCAACAAAGCTTGTAATTCTTTTCTTTTAGCAATTTTTGTTGCCAAAAAATCTAATTCATCATCCTTAACTCTTTTCGAATGCTGCTTACCATCCTCTCTCCATTGATAATAAGCATACTTCTTACCATTGATTTTCTTATAAGTAATACCGCCCGTAGGCAATGTTTCAATTTCTTTTATTATTCTTGTATATTCATTTTTTGACATAAGTATAACTCCTCATATCTTTATTTTAACTTTTTAACTTTATTTGTAAAGTTAAATATAATCAATTAAGAAAAATCAAACTATGAAGTTTTCACCACTTAATATCACAATTTAGTTCTCAGATCATTAAAAGTATCTTGAATCGACGATACCCTTCCTTTCACAGCATCTTCTTCTGCTTCCATAAGCATTTCAAACAATTCAATTCTTGACTTCATATAGTTATCGTCTCGACATTGTTTTGAAATTTCATTGTAGTGATTTATTAAATTATCAGATGACCCGATTGATTCTTGTTTAGAATACACAATACCACCTCCATGATATGTACATTTTACATCATCATGAACCAAAGCAATTTTCTAATTCAAAAATAAGACATGCACATTTGCATAAACATTCCTTTATCGGTATAATACAAATACAGAAAAACTACTGGATACAGTGGTCACTCTGAATTAATCTAGTAAAAAGACACTAATAATCCATTGTGGCGATGTGAACTAGTGTCTTTTACATTTTTCTATAATAATTAATGTAATTCTTAGTATTTCTACTATTGCCATTAAGCACATGGCAACATCAATGTACAGATAAATATACATAAAACACGTCCTCCTGCAAAAAATCGAAGGATCTGCCGAGAACTCAAGCAGATTTCTTTTTTTAATTCAGAAGGTTCACCGTAACTACATCCAGTAGCCAATCCCTATTATAAAGGTCCAATGTGAAAACATTATTAACTCCAAGCATCTTGTTACGATTGCACCTATCTTGTCTAAAACGTATTATTTTCATCAAATTAGATGTGATTTAGACATGTAAACAACCTAAAAAATCATCCATTTACGCAATATAAAAGAGTAGAGAATCAAATCCCTACTCTATTTTGCCACTTAAATATGACCACATCTATTTCTTACAAAACTTCGCAACAACTTGAACCAATGTATCCTTATCCAATGGCTTTGATAAATGTGTATTCATACCGGCTTTTTTTGCCTTTATTTTATCTTCCGTAAACGCATTGGCCGTCATTGCCACAATTGGAATCTTCGAATCCAATGAACGAATCACTTTCGTTGCCTCATATCCATCCATTTCTGGCATCATAATATCCATTAAGATAATGTCAAAAAATTCTGGTGATTTCTTATAGATATTTACAGCTTCTTTACCATTTGTAGCACAAGTGACATTTGCACCCTCATTTTCAATAATGAATTTGGCGATTTCCATATTCAATTCGTTATCTTCTACAAGTAAAACGCTAAGTCCTTCAATCGATGCAGAAGTAGCTTCTTTAACGGCTTCAGTTTTATGTTCTTCATCTATTTTAAATGGAATGCGGATCACAAATTGACTGCCCACACCTTCTTGGCTTGTAAACTCAATCGTTCCACCCATCTTTTCCACAAGACTTTTTGCGATAGGCATACCCAAACCTGTACCCACATATTTAGAGCGACTTCCCATGTGTTCTTGGGCAAAAGGTTCAAAGATTTTATCCTGGAATTCTTTGGACATACCGATACCGGTATCTCGACAAGTAAACTCAAAAAGTGAATAGCCTGGTTTATTAGATTCAAGTTCTTTATAGCTAATATAGATAGATCCATTATCCCGATTGTATTTTACGGCATTGGAAAGAACATTCATTAAAACACGCTTCACATGAGTTGGACTGCCTATCAAATATGGATGTGTAATACTTCTTCCTTCTTGGACAATTTGAATATTACGCTCTTTTGCGACTTCTTCTAATATCACAACCGTTTCATCACTCAACTGATCAATATTAAACCCCACTTCTTCAAGTACGATTTCACCTGATTCAAGCTTACTCATGTCTAGTACTTCATTGACTAATTCGAGTAATGTATTAGAAGCATATCTAATTTTTTCACGACAATCCGCCTGCTTTTCAATATCCTTACTATAATGATCCCCCACTTCAACCATACCAATGATTCCATTGATTGGCGTACGAATATCGTGAGACATTCTTTGAAGGAATTCCGTTTTGGCAATATTAGCCGCCTCCGCCTTTTTAGCTGCTCGCAACAATTCTTCTTGATGCATCTTCTCTTTTTCTTGTTCCTTAGCCTGTCTTATAAGACTATTACGATGGCTAATATATCTGAGTACAAGCACAAATATCAAATATATAAAGGTTATCGCAATTGTTTCTACGATAAAACTTTCAAATACTACACTATCCGGTATATACGCAAAGATATAATAATTACTTTGTTTCAACATAATGCCATAATAGCCAGCACCTTTACTATTCAAATGATAAATATGTTTACTATCCTTATTCTCTTTTAATATTTGAATAATTTCATTCTTTTTTGTCGAATCTTGAAGTAAGGATTTATCGTTACTCGCAATAATTCTACCTTGATCTGAAACTAGAATAGTCCCATCTGATTTTTTACTATATCCCTTTAATAAGTTTTGTAGCGTTAAATTATAATTTTGAGCAAAATAAGCCGACGTATAATAATAAGTAACCACAATACCACGTGCATCACTTCTTGCACATGTCGCAATATCAATATGAGCTCCATCATCCAATTCAATACGTTGCGAATAGGTTCTTTCTTCATAATTCATATAATCCAAAACAATATCTTTACTGACATATTTATAGACTTGTTTCAACATCGCATCATCCGTACTATAAGAACTTTCTATATTCCCATTTTCATCCAATACAAGAATACCATCCATCCATAACGTACTCAGATTATCCTTTAGAAAAGCTTCATCTAATGGTTTTCTGGCATCCATTTCCATTTGAATATTCGTTTGAAGCTGACGACAACTTTCAATCATTCTTAATAAACTCTTTGATTCACTCGCCTCATTATAATGGGTATATGTAGAACATTGTACCTTGACATAATTTACGATTTTAACTAATTTATCTTCTGCTTCATCTTTTTGGGTTTGAAAAAAATAAAAGGCAGAAGTAAAAATAATGATAATCCCCAATAAAACAGTCAGTATATGGTAGTAACAATTTTTAGTACGCAAAATCATCCACCTCCAAATACTTTTCTGGATTCGACAGATATTTACCTATAATTTTTTTAGAAGTACCATCCTTACGCATTTCCTTTAACGTTTTGTCTAGCTTCTCACAAAGATCACGCTTGTCATTTTTTGAAAAAGCCACACCAATACCTACTCGCATTAATGGCTCTTCTAAAATACGAAAATCGGCATCATAATCCTTCATATATTGAATGATTGATTCTTCATGGGCACCAATCGCATCCACATATCCTTTTTGTAGGAATGTAAAAATCAATTCTCTATGGTTTAAACTAATCAAATTACCTACGTTATAATTGCCATTTAGTAAAATACCCTCGGGCTTTGTGGTTGATTGCACCGCTACATTCTTTCCTTTTAAATCATCCAATGTATAAATATCACTATCTGCGTTCACCGCAATGACCTGACGACTTGCGATATACGGTCCTGCCCACTTATAGTCATCCAATCTTCCTTCCATAGAAAAACAGGCCATGATACAGTCAATTTTTCCACTTTCTAAAAGTTCCTTATTCTTTTCCCAATCAATATAAACTACTTCAACTCGATATCCCAATCGTTTAAAGGCTTCGGTTGCCAAATCCACATCAATACCCGTAGGATTTCCATCCTCATTCAAATAGTTGTAAGGAGGATAATTATCACTACCCAAAGTAATGACAGGTAAGTTGGATGCATCCGATTCTACATCACTTGTCTTACATCCACTTAATAAACAAACAAGTAAAGATAGACTTAATAAAGTCTTGATTATTCGTTTACCTTTCAAATCATCCCCTCCTATCAATTTGGCCAATTACACCAATATATTGTTCTGCATTCAGTCCGGACCATAGCGTATGAAATGTTATATTTAAATCTTGTAGTTGCAAAGAAAACTCTTTATTGTCGACTGTTGCCGCATCTAAATGTTTCTTAACTTCACTAAAATCATACGCATCCAGTTCCAAGATACTCTTCTTATACTTTTTATTCTTTTCTCGATCTATAATAGTTAACTCCCCAATAAGTGGGTTATAATCAAACAACACTTTCGATGAACTCAACTCAAAAAAATCCATTTTTTCCTGTAAAAAATCAATAATACGTTGCGAATGATCATCATATGGCAATGTTTCTGATTTTAAGATTTCATCCGACAACTTCTGTGCCTCATGATAATCGTCATAATCCGATTTTTGCGTTGTAAAAGCCACATAAATCTTGGCACCCATCTCTTTCAAACACTCTAGTAACAATGGATTAAAACAACCACACTTTCCATCCATAATCATTTGAATCGCCGTTCTATAATCATATGCGTTTTTATATACACGTGTACTTGTCAAGGCATCAAATGCATCCGCAATCGATACAACTTGTGCACTAATTGGAATTTCATTTCCCTTTAAACCATCGGGATATCCCTTTCCATCAAAACGTTCGTGGTGCCACCTACAAATTTCATAAGCCGTTTTTACTAAAGGCTTATCACTTGGATACTCCATATTTTCAATCATTTTGGCCCCTATCAAAGTATGCGTCTTCATAATTTCAAACTCTTCATCCGTAAGTTTTGTCGGTTTATTTAAAACATCCTTTGAAATTCCAACCTTACCAATATCATGTAAAGAAGATGCCGTTGCGATCAAATGAATATCAGACTCTGTTAATGGATATACATCCGTTTTCTCAACTAACCTTCTTAAAAGCATCTGCGTGGCAATACGAATATGAAGAATATGTTCACGACTCTCCTTATTGTATGTTCCTACAACATTACTTAAAATATTGATCATAATTTTATTATTTTCTTCTTTTTCATACACCTGATTTATGACTACATTGGTCAATCGTTTTTGATTGGCATATAAAACGAGTGTATTCATAACTCTTCGCTTAATAATATATGCATCAAAAGGACGTTGAATATATTCAACAGCCCCTAAGTTATATGCCTTTTCAATAATTGAAGTCTCTTCTTCTGCAGAAATCACAATCACCGGAAACTCCTCGATCCAATGATACGTATTCATATATTTCAACACTTCAAATCCACTCATTTTTGGCATATTGAGATCAAGAAGCATCAAATCTATCGTCCAATCCTTTTGCAGAATTGAAATAGCTTCCAATCCATCATTGGCCACGACATATTGATAATCTTCACCTAAAATCTCCATAATCAATTCTTGGTTGAACTTGGAGTCATCCACAACCAGAATCTTCTGTCTTTCTTCTAAACTATTCATAACCCTATTCCCACTTTAGTTAGAATAAGTATACATCGAGAAAATACGTGTTTTCAATCACAAATGTGAACATTTCACAGACCCTTTTTATAACCAAAAAGCTTGGCATTTATATAGCCAAGCTTATATTTATTGACCCATCTTGTTCATTGCCAAGATTTCATTTTCAAGCACTTCTTTATAGTAATCTAACTGTGTTTTTCTAGCACTCTCATATACTTTGATTTCAACACTTACATCATCTCCATCTTTTTTAGTTAGTAAAGATGAAGTAGCAGCTTTAGTGTTTGTGAAGTAGTAGCCTTTATCATTACCCCACCACTTATTATTTTCAACAGCCTTGTCTGCATGCGCATCAATTTTAGCCGCTGCATTTGGTGAGAATAAGTAATAATTGTATTCACACAAACCATTTAATTGGTATGCCACATCTAGGGCATCATTTACTTTGTCTTTCTTTAAATCTTGAATGATTTCATCCATATATTCAATGTTATTTTGATATCCCACATGTTTCATCACTACATCACTCGAGAATACAATACCGACAAAATTATCTTGTACATATTTAAATAAGTCTAATACTTTCTTATTATAGGCTTTTCCTTCTTTTTGGATAGAAGTAACATCGGATTTAGAATTAACAGCCTCAACATAACGATCATTAATATCTTGACCCTCTTTATTCAATGCATCCACTTCTTTTTCAAAAACAGCTAAAGCTTTATCCCAATCCTTTTTAGAAACACCAGCTTCTGAAGCTAAATCTTCATTAAAACTTTCTTTTAAATCATCAATCGTTGCCTGCATATTTAAAGACATTGCTGGAAGCTGATCGATGGCAATAGCCATACTTCCAAAGACCGCAATATTAGCCTTCATCACCTTTTCACTATACGTATCCGTATTATCGGATTCTGTATGATAATGAAGTTGAGTCCAAGTATATTCACCATCATCCTTTGTTTCTCCAGAACAAGTATCTGTTGTATTTAAGAAATATGGAACACCTGCATTACGATATGAAACACCATCTTCCATTGTCGTTGTATCATATGTCTTTGTAGAAATACCATTCTTATATTCTTTTACAGCACCATCTAATGCACCTGAATCCACTAAGTTCTTAACTAAAGATGCATATTCAGGAACACAAGTCACCATAAATGTATCTGAACCATCATCATAGGCATCTAGTTCAAAGTTAAATAAAGCTAAGGTTTTATTTGCCCATTCCGGATGTACATTGTTGATCAATTCATAAGCCCCTCTTGTCCAGTCAAATTCAGTGCCTGTTGCACCCCATTCTTCGGCACCATGCGCAACAACCACAATATCATTTTCAGGCACATAACCACTATCAATCATCGTCTTAGCCATCGACATAATCGTTCCAATGGCACTACAGTCATCTTGAAAACCTGTAAAATACATATCATAATGTCCGGCAAAAATAATTTGTTGATCATGTGACTTACCAGGAATATAGCCAACTACATCATAACTTGTACCATTTTCTTCTTCCATCACACTATCCACTTTTAAAGTGGCCATATCATGACCTTGTTTTAAAGCCTTTTTAATTTGTTTGTACTCACTCATTGTGATAATTGTCGTAGGCATAACATCTTCTGCACAAACATCTTGAATTTGATGATCATCATCACTAAATCTTCCATATCCATCTAGATCATATGTCACTAAAGCTTTTGCGCCATGCTCATACGCCTCATAAATATATCCACCAATCCAAGACTCATTGTATTGATCCACTCCAACTAATGCAATCTTACCTTCAACATCTTTGCCTTCATAGTCTTTCGCAAATCCAGTCCCACAATCTACGATCTGTGCTGTAATTCCATTTTCATCTGTACCATTCACCATATACGATACGGGCATCAAATCAATATCTGTACCTTCAATCGTTAGGGATGCATCATTATATTGCCACTTATCCACATTCACAGGTATCTTTTCTACATTCTTTAATCCAATGGCCTTCATCTCCTTAGCCAAATAATCGGCTGTTCTATGCTCAGCATCTGAGCCACTCGTTCTAAATCCAAGTGAATTATCATGTAATGAAGTATCTGTAGACAATGTTTTTGTGAAGTCATACGCATAATCCATATCAATCTCATTCACATAGGCATCAATCGAATCTTGATAGATGGCCTCATCTTTTGTCGAACCACAACCCACAAGGCTCAACAACAATGCTGCACTAAGGCTTGCTCGTAAAATCTTTTTCATATTCCTCTTCTCCTTTACCAAACACAAAAAAAGATAGGCGCACAATATACACCTATCTTCGTCCATCATCTATCTGCATACTTTTCGTAACAGAAAT
The DNA here is from genome assembly GCF_934772795.1 of uncultured Holdemanella sp. Taxonomy (GTDB): domain Bacteria; phylum Bacillota_I; class Bacilli_A; order Erysipelotrichales; family Erysipelotrichaceae; genus Holdemanella. The sequence continues at coordinate 3,990 of NZ_CAKVMR010000052.1, read as the reverse complement.
TCCAGCTTATTGACCATTTCATAAGGTATATTGTACTTTATAAAACTGAGCTTTTAACTCAATCAATAAGGGTAAACACCCTTCCGTATTCCCTAAATACGGTTCTTGCTTCTTCAACAAGTCTTCGGCATTTGACCCGGCCGTCCGTGTAGCCTTAGCCTATATCTAGGCGGTCAATTTCTGTACGATTTGTACGCAAAAAATATACAGGAAAATGATATTTTTTGTCAACTAAAATTTTTAAAAATATGTAACCCATCCACTTTTGTCTCTAGCTTTTTAAAACAATAGGCAAGAATTAAAGTGACAACTATACATACTACTAGGTAGGTCCAGTCATTTAAATATGAGTCAAATAAGTTCATTGAAATCCTTTGAAGAATATAGATTTCAAATACATATTGACCTAAGAAATGAAACAAACTATTTTTAATTTCTTTATATGCACATACATCTACAATCAAGAAACAAAACACAATCGAAATAATTTCATATGCGAGTATTGGTAAGTAAAGACAATATAAACTAAAAGCTAAAACCATCAAGAAAATAAAGAAAATTGGTTTTTGAATAATGGAACACACCCAATCTTTATACTTTGATAGAATCATGCCTGCAGGAAAACAAAGAATGATGTTGTACCACCAAGCTTGATCTTTTATTACATCCATCAAAATTATATAGAGTATAGTAAATACTACACATGAAGTAATACCATGTTTCTTACATTGTTTAAATGAAATATATACAATACTATACATTACCAATATCGCAAACACATACCAATTACTATTTCCAATGGAACTCAATGCCGTAAATGACAATGCGATACGAACAAATGAATAATCCTTTCCTAATAAGAATGACAATATTAAATATAAGAATAGTGCCATACAAAAATGAATATAGAACTTCAATATTCTTTTTCTAGGCATACTATCAATATACACAATACCCCTTCTTTGAATTTGTTCCATAATGCCATAGCCAGAATAAAATAAGAATGGTGCAACCATCAGTTGTCCAATTGCCAATAAAAGATTATTCCATGGCATAGTTTCATATTGTCCAAAATGTGATAAGAACACAAACAACACAAAGATTCCATTGATACAAGTCGTCTGTTCTTTACTTAATGCCCTATTAAAATTCATTTCATGCCCTCTACAACAAGGTATTATATCACCATATTATCTCCATCAGTGGAATATTTATTTTAGTATTTTATCCTTAACTTTGCAGAATTTGTATCACTAAAAAAAGAAGCATTAGTAACTCAATTCACCAATGCTTCTGTCGATATATTTTGCGATGGTCGTCTTCGGACAACACCTTGAAAGAGCCTGATGCGTTGAGCTCTTTTTCTTTTAGTTTTTCTACTGTTTCTCCAGTTCCGGCAGAATGGCAAAGTTGGTATTGAAGGATGCAACACCTGCCATGATTACTGCACTACCGATCACCATCCAGTCCACCGTACCACAGGGCATCTGTATCACAATCAGAGCTAGTCTAGTCGGAAACATCGTCTTTGCAGCATGGATGCCGGTACCTTCCATCATTCTGCACTCATCAAATATTTCATTTCGTTTTTCTCCAGATTAAAACGGCATGAAAAAGGATCCTGATTATCACCAAGATACTTCTTCATGCATTGATATTTACTTGATAAAGTAGGCACTCAACTTTCCACTTCCCTTTTGTTCAAGTTTATCAACCTCGCAAAGCTCTTTAAGCAATCGGAATGCCTTTGTTGTTCCTGCACCAATCAAATCTTCGACTTCTTTTCTTGTTATGCTACCATTTTCTCGCGCATACTGAATGATGAGATTCTTCTGCTCATCTAGTGAAATATCGTTATTCGCATACTCTATTTTTTTTGCCTCAGCTTCTTGCTCTTCATTTCGATTCGGAAGTGTCACCCGAAAAACGCCCTTTGCTGTTTCAAACTCTGGCTGGAATGGACATACTTTATAGCCACGCTCAATTTTTCCAATTCCTGTACCATAACTCTCAATCAATCTCATACGGTAGAAAACAGCCGCAAGGTTCGGATTTCTCGATTGTGAAACACCAAGAAAAATTGATTTCAGTTCCAAACCTGATACAAGACCTCCAAGAGAAACAAATTCGATTCTGTCCTCATAGACATTGACCAAATTGCTTCCACTAAAAGAGTAATCACGATGAACGATGCTATTCAGTAAAGCCTCTCTTACTGCTTCCTCCGGGTAATCTCTTCTATCAGTTCGATCTAGCCCTGAAAATGTTGCTTTCGTTTTATTGACTAAATCAATGAACTGGTAAACATCTTCAAGCTGCTTTAATATAGAGCCCTTAAATTCCTTTCTGTCTCGGAACAATTCCTTATCCCTTCCTTGAAATAGCGCAACTTTCGTTGTTGTTTCACACTGGTCTGATAACAGCAATGCAAGATTTGTATATAAGCCATCTTCACCTATCAGCTTGAGAGTTCGCATTTGCGATGGTCCGATTTCGATAGACCTTCTTTTCATCTCTGTTTGGAGAGTATGAAACGTCAATTCCTGATTCATACTTCGGCACAACTCAAAAGATCTGCCACTATTTTGAAGAATCATCTCCCGGATTCCCTCTTCAGTCATTGGCTGTGTAGAACTTCCTTTTCTTACATACACTCCACCAGGCTTCAGGCCTTTTTCACGGAGATAGTACGGTCGATTTGTTCCTGTTTTTACTTCTATTTCAATAACTTGCTTTTCTTCTAATTCTACCGAGTTGACTCTAACAAACGGCATTATGTCTGGTGCCAGCGAATCCTTCAAAGAATTCACGATTTGTAACATCACACCATCCGGATCTCCAATACCCAGAACTGCTCCATCTTTTCGTACTCCAACATAAACTGTGCCGCCCTCAGCATTTGCAAATCCCATCACCTCTTTTCGGATGTCAGGGACATACTCTTGCTTAAATTCAATATTCTGGTTCTCAAATTCTAACATCTTCTAATCCTTCCTTTCTCCTTTCTTTCTTCTTTCTTTCTTCTTTCCTATTGTATGAAAGAAAGAAAGGAAAGTCAAGAAGTGTAGAAACAACCATAACTTCGCAGAATTTATCTAAAAGCTCCTCTTTTGCAAATGGGTGGTAATTATCCGCTTATTTACTGTGCTTAGAGCTCATTGCATCCCGATATCGCACTTTTTTTGGCGACAAGATTGTCAATTCTATAAATTTTAACACCTTATCATACTTGTCCTTTGGCTCATTCATAATGGACCAAAATAGATTCAGCCAGTCTTGGAGGTGCTCTCTATCATAAGCTCCATGATTTCTTATAAATTGTTTTAACGGTAAATGAAGGCTATTGACTGGATATAAGGGATTGTCTTTATCCGATAATCCCTTTGTTTCTTTTGTTAGGTGTCTGGCTAACGAAATTGCTCACATTTCTATTCACCACCCATTTGCAAAAGAGGAGCTTATCTAAAAAACAAGAAAAATATAAGAAATATTTAATTTCATACCCTGAATAAACCAAAAGTGGACATTTCTGCCCACTATTTATTACGACCAATATAATTTGCGAGTGCACCAAGTAAGTTAGCATCTTGTCGATATGTACAACACATTAAGTTAGGTGTGATGATATCCATACCCATCTTTTCACGAATTATATTATATTCTTCCATTAATCTTTCAACAAAATCATCTCTTTGACTAATCATACCACCAAACATGATCATTTCTGGATCAAGTGTGTGTTGCGCATTAAATACACCCATAGCTAGATTGTGGTAGAACTGCTTGATTACTTGTTTACTATTAAAGTCAGAACGCTCGTGACGTCAGTCATGAGATAAATGACGTATGTAACAGTTTTTCAACAGTTTCTATACGTAAATCATGATATAATATATATGTAGAATGCATCGCAAAAAAAGACAAACTATTAAATGTCAATAAGTAATGTAAAATTTATTGTAATTGTAGTTTTCTTTGTTAGATCAAGGG
>NZ_CAKVMR010000051.1 GCF_934772795.1 uncultured Holdemanella sp. | reverse complement strand
AGCTTTATTTAAAACTAATTTAGACTGTTTTCAATCATTTGAAATTATAGATGTTTATAAATCACGAGAAGTTGACGTAAACACTTGTTAGTCATTGCACAGCTTGAAAAGAAGTCGTTTTTCGCCTATCATAATCTATATGAAGATCTGTATGTACCAAATGTCTGTTTCAATGGATAATCAACAAAATATAGCGAAACTAAAACATATTCCAGAATGTGATATTTTAGTTTTACCCGAAATGTGGAACTGTCCATATCATAATGATGCATTAAAGACAGCTTATTTGCGTCACGATGAAAGTTTGATGGCTTTAAAAAACTTAGCTAGATCTCATAAGATATGGATTGTAGCTGGTTCCATTTGTGCAAATAAATACAATCGTTGTTACATATTAAATAGCGATGGCAACATTGTTTGTTCGTATGATAAAACACATCTTTTTGAATTCCACAACAAACAAGATTATTGTGAAAATGAAGTGTTTGTACCAGGAAATCACCTACATTGTTTTGATACGCCATGGGGAAAATGTGGCATTTTATTATGTTACGACATCCGCTTTCCAGAAGTGTCTAGAATTCTAGCTCAAAATGGAGCACAAATTCTATTTTGTCCGGCTGCCTTTAATGAGCAGGCTACAAAGAAACATTGGAAGTTATTTACTCAAACTCGTGCTTTAGAAAATGAAATCTTTCTGTGTGGAGTAGCACCGGCTAAATATACATATAAAAACTATACGGCTGGTGGGCACTCCATTCTTGTGGATGGTTTTGGCAATGTTGTAGTGGAGTTGGGCGAAGAAGAAACATATAAAGTTGTAGACATTGATTTAAACGACATTGAAAAAGTAAGGAAAAGAATGCCTTATTGGAAGGTACGTAGAAATGATTTATATGAATTAAAGGAGATCAAAAATGAAGACAATTCAAATCAATGAAATCGAAGGATTTCAAATTGGTAGTGCACAAGATACAGAAAATGCGACTGGCTGTACCGTCATCTTATGTAAAGAAGGAGCTACAGCTGGTGTAGATGTACGTGGTGGTGGTCCTGCCACTCGTGAAACGGATTTATTAAATCCTAAAAACATGGTTCAAAAAATCCACGCGGTCACTCTATCGGGTGGTAGTGCTTTTGGTCTAGAATCAAGCAGTGGTGTTATGCAGTATTTGAGTGAGCACGAAATTGGTTTTGACATGAAAAACATCTATATTCCAATCGTATGTGAAGCTTGTCTATTTGATTGTGGTGTAGGTAATTCTAAGGCATATCCAAATAAACAAATGGGGTATGATGCTTGTATTGAAGCGGAAAAAAATGATCCTCAACAAGGAAATGTCGGTGCTGGAACAGGTGCAAGTGTTGGTAAATTCTTTGGTCCTCAATATGCGATGAAAGCAGGGTTAGGATTTTCTGCCCTACAAATTGGTCCATTAAAAGTAGGGGCTATTGTTGCAGTAAATGCGTGTGGTGATATTTTCTATCCAAATTCAGACAAACCAATCGCAGGTATTTATGATCGAAACACAAACACAAGATTGTTTAGTGAAGATGAAATCTTAAAGGCAGCTGAAAAGATGATCAATTCTTGTGGTATGAATACAACAATTGGTTGTATCATCACAAATGCAGATTTAAATAAAGCGCAAATGAATAAGATTGCGAGTATGGCACATAATGGGTATGCTAGATGTATTCGTCCAGTCCACACTTCAAGTGATGGAGATACAATTTTTGCGATGACATCCAATAAAGTGCCTGCTGAACAAGATTTAGTTGGAATCATGGCGGTCAAAGCGATGGAACAAGCAATTGTCAATGCGGGTACACAAGCAGATAGTGCTTATGGTCTAGCTAGCTACAAAGAAATCACTAAGGAATAATCATCAAAGTATCGCTACGGTGATACTTTTTTATATCAAAAATGACAAAAAACAACGTTTAACGTGTCAGAAAATGACAAAAGTGCAATATCTGACACGATAACTGCACTTTTTTAGTTTAATCTAAGATTTTTCCATCAATTGAAATTGTGACGACTTGCCAAGGAATGAACTTTTTACTTTCCTGCAAAGCTTTCTTAACCGCATTTTCAAGACCGCCACAACAAGGTACTTCCATACGAACAATGGTTACACTTTCGATGGAATTCATACGAATGATATCGCAAAGCTTTTCTGAATAATCCACCCCATCTAGTTTTGGACATCCAATTAAAGTCACTTTGTTTCTCATAAATTCCTGATGAAAATTGGCATAGGCATAGGCTGTACAATCCGCAGCTACCAATAGTTTGGCATGTTGAAAGAATGGTGCATTGATTGGTGCTAGCTTAATTTGTACTGGCCAAGATGTTAATTGACTTGTTACATTGATAGATGGAGTAGCAACTGGATTTAGTGTATGCATCATAGAGCCTGGACAGCCTGTATGCATAGTACCTGCATCTTTCATGCGTTGTTCCATATTCTTTTTTACAGCCTCTTCATCATAAGCTAGAGTATCTTTTTCAATGAATGAAATAGCACCTGTTGGACATGTGGGTAAACAATCACCGAGTCCGTCACAATAATCATCTCGCATTAATTTAGCTTTCCCATTCACTAAGCCAATGGCTCCTTCATGACAGGCATCTACGCAGATACCGCATCCTGTACATTTATCTTCATCAATTTGAATTATTTTTCTTAACATAGAATCATCCTCATTTCTTATACACTTATTTTATTGTATAATACATTAAATTTATGTTGTTTAAACCACGAAAGGAAGATATTTATGGATTTACCATTCAAGAAATACAAGAAAAATGAAATTATTTATCATATAGAAGATATTCCTCAAGCCATTGGCATTGTCAAAGAAGGAAGTGTTGTCATTGAAACCGTAGATTTTTTAGGCAATGTTTCCCTACTATCACATATTGGTCCTAATCAAATGTTTGCGGAAAGCTATGTCCTAACCCAAACACCTATGTATGTATATGTTAGAGCGATTGAGGATTGTACAATTCAATTTTTAGATGTTCAAGCCTTAGAAAAATCCCCTGAATTAAAGGATCAAATGATTCAAATCCTTTCAAATAAGAACAAAATGTTGTCACAACACATATTTCATATTTCCAATAAGTCAATTCGTAACAAAGTACTGTCTTATTTATCTTTCATGAAACTTGAAACACAAAGCTCTACCTTTAAGATTCCGTTTGATCGTCAACAGATGGCGGATTATTTAAATGTAGAAAGAAGTGCTTTATCAAAAGAACTTTCTAAAATGAAAAGTGAAGGTTTAATTGATTATCACAAGAATACCTTCACTGTTTATTCTATCTAATTTTTTCAGGCACAAAGCCATCTTTTGTGAGTATCTGCATTTCTTTAAATCCACAAGATTGAATCAATTCTAAACTTTCTTCAAAAGCACAATCCAAATAGTTCTTATCATGACAATCACTATTTAGACAAATACGTGCATTTTTAGCCTGTAAATATTCCAATATATCCCTAGATGGATATGGCGTTTTACGATAGCCTCTTGCGATAGCTCCGGTATTGACTTCAAAAATCTTATCATTAATAAGTAATCGGTCAATGCAGTCACAAACGATGTTCATATAGTCTTTATCATTAAATTTAAAGTAAGATTCATCCTCATTATATTTGGTGATCAAATCCAAGTGTCCAATGATATCCACTTCTTGCCAGTCATACATATTGGATAAGTCAGAATAGTAGTCTTTACACATTTTTTTATAGTCACCAGAATACGATTCAAATAAAGAATCAAATACAGATTTAGAGTAATCCACAGCCGTCTCACCTAAAAAATGTTTACTTCCAATCACATATTCAAATGGAGCCTTTTCAGCTATTCTTCCTAACATATCTTCTTCAATACCTAAATGGATTTGAATCGATGAAGAATATTTTGATTTAACTCTTTGAACTTCTGAAATATACCCTGAAGTATCTCGCATTGAACTTGTATCAATGTCCAAATGTCCATGTCCAGAAAATCCTAGAATATCAAAGCCTTTTGAGATGGCTTCTAAAGTCATTTCTTCAATGGTGTCTTTTCCATCACAAAAGATAGAGTGTGTATGTAGATTCTGTTTCATGATAGTTTCTCCAACCAAGCTTTACAGCCTTCATATATATCGTTATAAGCCGTTTCAAAATCGTTGGTGTACCAAGGATCTGAAACATCTCTTGATAATAATTTATAGATCTTATGATCTGGATCCTTATTAAACATACGATTTAGATTACGCACATTATTTTCATCCATACAAATCAAATAGTCATACGACAAATAATCACTCATTGTAGCTTGTCTTGCGTAATGTCTAGAAAATGGAATTCCCTTTTCTTTTAGTTTACGCTTAGCCGGAGGATAAATATCATTACCAATCTCTTCACGACTTGTAGCTGCACTTGAAACATATAGTTCTACCCCATTTTTCTTAGCCAAATCTTTCATAATGTACTCAGCACTTACACTTCTACATATGTTGCCGTGACAGATAAACAAAATTTTCTTCATATTCAAATAAAACCTCCTTATACCACTTTATATCAAGTTATGCCTATAAATATAGGTTATTTCATCATTCGCTAAGTTCCTTCAAATTTGTATTAACCTTGCATACTCTTGCATATCATACCATGTAATGGGCACAAAATGGGCACTAAAATTTTAAAGTTTGTGCCCGTGGATTTTAGACACATTCAACTCCCTCAAGTTCTTCTATTACATCTTCTAAATGAATATGCGTATATATATTCAATGTAATCTCACTCGAAGAATGTCACATTGAATGTTATGTAATACTTTATGAATGGTGGCAATATTGCCACATTAGATTTTTTGAATGATTTCCAAAAAGTCAAATATCTCATTATTTATTTACATGAGCCCATTAGTTAAAAGTTAAAAACTTTAATTCTTTTATACCATTTTATAATTTCATACAAAAGTATAAATAAGTAAACAAATGGTGTAAAATAGTTAGCGGGAGGCATAATGATAAAAATATTAATTTGTGAAGATATAGAAAGAGATAAGCTACACTTACACCAATTACTAGATTCTTTTTTGTTAGCGAACAAAATATCATATAAGATTGATTATCTTGAAAACTTCGATGTAGGGACCAACTTATTCTTAGAATATGATTTGATTTTTTTGGATATTGAACTAGGAGACTACAACGGCATAGAAATCGCATCAAAAATAAGAACCTATAATCGTAGTTCTATTATTATAATCACTTCTAGCTTTAAAAAATATTTAATAGATGGATATAAAATAGAAGCGAAAAGATATCTTATTAAACCAATTGATGAAAAAATATTTAACGTAGAGATGCAGAGCGTCTTATCAACTTCATTTAAACAGCAATACGGTTTTTTCGATAAAAAGATATCTCAATATAAGATTCACTATAAGGATATGTTATACATAGAATTTCTTAATCGACATACGATTATTCATTTTGTTAATAATATTGAGAAAAAAACTACATATCCTCTTAAATATTGGATTGAAAAACTATCTAATAAAGGGTTTGGACAACCATATAAGTCTTTTTTGGTTAATCTTGATTATGTTAGCGGTTTTTCTTCAGATGGTAAAGATATCATCATGAATAATGGTGAAAAAATCCCGTTGTCTAAAAATTTCAAAAAGTCATTCACAAATCAATATTTTGCTAATTTGCATAACATACTATGATGATTTTTCTATCCGATATACTCACGGTTATTTTTATTACATATTTCTTTAACCAATTTATTACTAAAAGAAAAATATCCTATTATATGTTTTTTTTATTATTTCTTATCGCTATTATGTGCACTTATTTAGGAAATTATAACGGAATCAATCAGATAGGAAAAATTCTCTCTTTTATTACACTATACATATATATATCATTTTTATTTAAGGGTTCGCTAATTAATAAATTTATATTGTTTTTGGTATGTTACTTGACGATAGGGATTTCAGAGTCATTATCCATTGTTTTTTTTCAATTATTTAATCCTAGTTTCTCTTTAAATAATATCTACACATCAAATACTTATTTGGTGATTATAATTTTAACACAGTTTTTTGCTTATTTTTTTTCATATATCACACAAAAAATATGTCATACTATTAAAATCACAAACTTACCTAAATCCTTTTATATTTTGTTTTTTCCTGCACTAACAACGATATTGTTCCTCATTGTCTATGGAAACTATCAAACACTCTTTTCAGGAAACAGAATTCTTGTTATTATTTTATTTCTTTTGCTGATTTTTAATTCCATTACAATATTGTTTCAACTACAAATCATTAAAAACGAAAACCTTAAAAAAAGTTTAGAAATATCAGAATTAAGTAAAGAAATGATGATTTCAAAATTTAATTCCTTAAACATGGAATATGAATCCAATTTTAAATTTTTACATAATTTACTTCATACTTGTGCTGAACTTAATCAGTTAATAGATCAAAAAAAATATGATGAGCTAGACTTATTAATTAAATCATTGTCAAACAAGACAATCAAAGAATTTAACGAAATATATACCAATTCTCCAATCTTTTCAACAGTTTTAAACCATAAAAAAAATCAATTATCAAGTTTAAATATTTCTGTTACATCAACCCTTTATAGTGATGATTTATCAAGCTTAGATTCCATCAATCAAATGATTTTTTTTACTAAAATCTTAGATCTTGCAATAAAATATTGTAGTTTATCTGATGAGCAAAGATTTATTATCATTAAATCACGAAAAGATATATATTCTTGTACTCTTCAAATTATTTTTAATTTTCCTTCTACATTCGAAAATGATATAAAAGAATCAACTTCAAATATTGATAAAGAGTTTAATACTCAATCAGACATATCATTCGATTATAATTTAAAGATTGTAGATATAATTTTTTTAATAAACTAATTCGCCTAATCCCATCCAAATTTGTTCAGTCACAAAAATGCCTCGTTTCACCGTAGTCAAACTATGGTATCAAGGCCTTATTACACTGATCATCCGTTATGTTACGCCAAATCAAACCGTCATCAGTAACTGGTATAACCGCTAGAGGTGCACCGAATTAGCCGTCAATTGCATAGAATTATTCAAAAATTAAATAAAAAATAAGAGTCATTTCATAAATTTGAAGTGGCTCTTCGTGGATTTAGTGGCTCTGAGCAATGGATTACCTGGCTCCTAGTGATGGACGGAATGGCTCTCAGTATGTGAAACACCTACTTTATCAACTTTTTTACATAACAAATCATAAAAATCCTGTGTTTGTTGATTTGTGTCCAAGTTGAAAATATATACTTTAGCATCGTTTGTATCTTTTAACACAATAACACTATTAACATCAATATTGTAATAAACTTTAGCTTTGTAATAATAATTCAACCTTTCATTTTTGCTATTGTATATCTCAACATTAGCATCCCCAGAATAATACGTCTGGTATCCCCATCTAAAACCATTTGCAACAATCTTAAGTGTGCAATCTCTATAGTTTCCGCATAATTCTATACTCTCATATTTAATTTCTTCATTTAACTTTAAATAATCAGCATGCAACGAAGGTGTAATAATGGGATTCATTTTAATTGTAAATACTATACTGGTAACTGCTATAATCACTGCAGATATACAACCATAAACTATTTCAAATTTCTTATTAAGCCTACTCCCGAAATGATATTGTAAAATAATGGCAACACCGCAAATTATCAAAAATAGAATTAAATTAAGCCAAAAAAATTTAGTCATATCTTCTAAACCTCCAAATCTATAATTCACAGATTGAATGCAAATTCGCCTTACAACTAAAGTTGTATAAATGGCACAGGTTAATGGAATCAGTGGATTTAAATATGCGAAAAGCTCAATTAAAATTTAAGTTTCTTTTCTATTTTTTCGACAAACTAGCAAAAACAATAAAATAGCAACACATAATAAAGCAATAAATTCTAAATATATAGAATTTATTCCATTTATCCAGCTAAAGTTCAAAACATTTCTAGATAATTGAATTACATTTGATGGGAAAAAGCCAAAAAATGAATAGCTATTAAACATAAATGGAATAAATATAAATAATATAGATAATAATTCGCCTATGTATTTCTTTTCATTCATTTTAACTAACAATGAGGTGAAAAATGTTACCACTAAAACTGCTAGATACCCTATCAAAACATTGACCACATATGCTTGAAAATAATTGATATTTAAAGGGGACAGCCAAAAAAGGTAAGAAGTCTGAATTTTCATATTCCATCCCTCTAAGCCAAATACACTCCAGATTAAAGCACTATAAATTAACACAATAGAAAAATAGATTGCAGAATTCATTATTAAAACCGTTATTGCTTTAATGAAATTAATTTTACTTTCTTTCGTAATTAATGTTCTAAGAATCATATTCATATTACATTTTTTTTCTACAAAGAAAATCAATGCAGCAATTATCAAACTTATGATCATCGAATATATTTGTATATATGGTAGATCATTTAAAAGAGTTTGCCACCCCAAAGAATAACCAAAATCGATATATTTTTGCTCTTTTAATTTATCACTAAAATCTGGGTTAATAGTTTTAATATTATTTTCTCTATTAACAAATATGCTTTGAACAGTTATATCATTTAAATCTAAATGATTCAAAATATCAGGATTAAACGAATACATCGGAGAATATGCTCGAATCACAAGGTTTGCTAAATCAGAATATTTATTAAACATTTTAATAGATTCTGAACCTTTTATCATCAAATTTCCAGTTGAATCAAAATTACTTTTATCATTTGTTATACCAGTAAATACTTTTAATGAATTTCTTAATTCTTTATCAGTTAATTTTTTTTCTATTTTTGCTTGCGCATCTCTTTTGGCACTTATCCCATCAATTTTAGCATTAATGCTAAATTCGTTAACATATACATCAGTACTACTAATCGAATACAAGAAAAAAGTTGAAAGAAAGATTATCGTAAAAAAACAAAACGCAAATATTATTTTTGGATTAATACATTTTTTTATTTCTATAAATATTAGTTTTTTCACCATTATTAATCACCTACTGAATTAATCTTTTTTTGTCATAAATTAATATAAAAGTTAATAAAAAAAACAATAAAAAAGTAAATAATAACTTTGTCATATCAAAATTAAGCACCGATGACACATCAACCATTGTAATAGGGAAACAATATCGTAATATTGAAGAAGATGAAATATTTAATAGTGAAATCATTATATTTGGAATAAAACATAAAATTATAGAACATATAACAGAAACACTACTAGACAAAAACACTTTTGAAAAAAACATAATTAACAGTCCCATCAATACTGATGCTAATAATCCCATTAAAACTGCTCTAGATAATAATTGTCCATACGTCAATAAGTTCGGAAATAGAGGTGCAATTCCTAACTGTACATTAACATCCCAACCAGCTAAACCATATATTGAAAAAATTATTATTGAAAATGGGACAAGGGCCAACAAATAATAGAAACTTGATATAATTATTCCAGCAGTAACTTTTGCTACAAAATGATTAGTACCCCTATTCTTTGTTGTACTTATAATTTCATTCATCCGTTCTTCTTTATCTTGAGAAAACATTTTAGATAAGCAAACTGCAAGCATTATAGATATAAATAGAAATAAATCCATAATTTTTTTCAGAAATCTTTGATAGCCTTTACTATAGCCAGATTTAAAGCTTTTTATTTTAGCGGTGCAATTAGTTTTATCTTTCCAAAGCTCAACAAAATTTATTGGAGTCTTAACTTCTAATATTTTTTTATACTGATCCATATATGTTCCACCTAAAGTAAAATCAATAAGTGAAATCACCTCTTCATAGGATCTCATCTCTTTACTGTACATTGTTTTAAATGTTTCGCCATCAGTGCTGTTAATATTATTTGTTTGCTTTTGAAAATTATCAATAACTTTATTTATTTCATCATCATTTATTTCCACAGTACCATGAGATAAATTTTTTTCAAAGGTTATTGCATCAATACCATAGATTATTCCTTGTTCATAATAAGTTATAGTCTGATCCTGAAACACTGTCAAAAATCCATATACGACAGAAATTACAATTAATAATAATACTGAGATTCTGTTAATCTTACATGTATATATCCTGTTTAACTCATTTTTAATTAACCTAGTCATCTTCACTTACCTCATCAAAATAGTATAAGTATAAATCATTTAAAGTAGCTTCTATAGGCGCAAAACATTTTTCAACATTATCTTCGGTTATTATCCTTATTCTAATAGTATTACCCAAATCGTATACGTTCCTAACTCTATACTTATTCATGAAATAATCCAATTGTGTTTTAGGTACAGTTCCTTCATAAACAAATCCTTCAATCTTTTTTAATAAGACATCTAAATCACCTTGTTCACAGATTTCACCTTTTTTTAAAAGAATAATGGCTTTTGAAATATCCTCAACATCAGAAACAATATGAGTAGAAATAATTACTGTATGCTTCTCACCATATTGATTAAGTAAATTCTTTAAATGAATTCTTTCCTTAGGATCTAATCCAGCTGTAGGTTCATCCAAAATTAAGATTTCCGGTTCATTTAACAGTGCTTGAGCTATTCCCACCCGTCTTAGCATTCCTCCTGAATAAAGTTTAAGTCTAATATTCTTTTTCTCGTATAATCCTAATTCTTTTAACAAATATTCTATCCTATGTTCAAGTTTTTTTCCTTCTAAGCCTTTTAAAATTCCTATATATGATAAAAAATCATAAGCTGTGAAATCTTGATAATAACCAAAATTTTGTGGCAAATATCCTAAAGAATTAAAATAATTATTTTTTAAATGATTAATTTGTTTTCCGTTATACAAAATACTCCCCGAATCAATTTCATATAATTTACACAAACATTTAATTAATGTTGTTTTTCCTGCTCCATTTGCGCCTAACAATCCATAAACGCCTGTTTCAAATTGAAGATTAATATTTTTTAATATTTCATTTCCGTTTAATGCCTTGAACAAATTTCTCACTTCTAACATTCTTCTATGCCTCCCTTTTTATATAGACTAACTTGTGTATCAAATAATTTTTTATATTTACCATCCCTTTTAATCAAATCTTTATGAACTCCTTGTTCAATAACTTCGCCTTAACTAAAACTATAATTTGATCCGACGAACCAATATTTGACAATCTATGTGTTACAAATATACACAATTGTTTTTTTCAATTTATCAAATGTTTGAAATATTTCTAATTCCGCTAATGCATCCATTGATGCAGTAGGTTAAGTTAAAACTAAAATACTTGATTCTTTCATGAAAGCTCTAGCAACGGTTATTTTTTTCCACTAGCATCGCAATTTATTGATAATGTCAAGATAAAATTCACCAAAATGGATTGTTTATTTTTCACCAATTTGGATTGCATTATTTAGTTTTCAAATGAATCCATTACATCTTTGATTCTGTATGACGGACCTACTATACTGACTATATGTGAATGATGCAGCAGTCGATCAAGTGTCGTATTTGCTATTACTGGATTTCCGAATATAGTTGACCATTTAGATAAATTCTTGTTTGTTAAGATTATTGTTGATTGTTGCTCTAACTCTGTTTAGATTTGTACTCTCATCTTAAATTCCATCTGACATCAAATCATAGAGTGTATCCGAATGTGACGTGACCCAACAGCATATTTACTGGTATAACTATCGTTCATGATATTTCTTGCCTCCGTGATATTTCATTAATTAAATATTACACTCAAGAAAAAAATAGTAAATTAAACCGGTACAAGCCGACAAAATCTTGTAAAAGAGGGAAATTTTATATCTTGAATTTAAAAAAATCATTTTCATTTTCGGGTTATCTAGTTATGCACAGTATTTTTTATGATTTATGCACAAGCATAAATAAAAAGCTCAGCATTTAAGCCGAGCGATGTTGTTGATGAAGCTATCCAAAAGGTGCATTTAAGGTGCACAAATCCTCTTAATTTTATTTATTATCCTTTATATAAAGCACTTTCTTCATAGTCAAAAAACCTCACTTTTATATAATTTATCATATTCAGAAGAAAATAATAAGTCATGAAACTATAGAATTAAAACAAACCCCACCAGGTTGCGCATGATAAATCAGAGGCGTGATGGGGTCTGTTAAAAATATTATTTGTGTAAAATTAAAGATTCATAAGGTCTAAGTGTTTTAGTTTTAATTGTACTATCTTCATAATTAGAAAGTAAGATCTCATAATCGCTTAAATCCATATCAAATGTGCATTCTTTCCCATAAAAGTTGCTTAATACAAGTAATTCTTCATTATTTAATACTCGTTTATAGGCAAAAACCGCATCATCCTCTTCAAGTAATGGAACATAGTTTCCTTCTTGAATAATGGCATATTCTTTTCTTAAAGAAATTAATTTTTTATAGTGGTAGAATACGGAATCCGAATCAGCTAATGCATTTTTCACATTGATATCTTTATAATTATCAATCAGAGAAATCCAGGGTTTACCATGTGTAAAACCTGCATTTTCACTATCATCCCACTGCATTGGCGTACGTGCATTATCACGTGATTTTTCTTGTAGAACCTTTAATATATACGCCTCATCTTTACCTTCCTCTTTTAAGGTGTTGTAGGCATTGATACTTTCTACATCACGATATTTTTCAATACAATCAAAATAATGATTTGTCATTCCAATTTCTTCACCCTGATAAATATATGGAGTTCCACGCATCATATGTAGTGTTGTCGCAAGCATTTTTGCAGACTCTTTTGGATAGTTCTTGTCATCTCCAAATCTTGATAAACTTCTAGGCTGATCATGACAATTCCAAAACAATGCATTCCATCCGTTCCCTTTTTGCATTTCAACTTGCCAATCATTCATTAATTGTTTTAATTCTTTGAAATCAAATGGCATAGAAGTCCATTTTTCTTTATTAACATAATCCACTTTTAGATGGTGGAAACTAAAGACCATATCCAACTCATGATTGTCTGGATTGGTATACCCTATACAGTTTTCTACACTTGTTGAAGACATTTCTCCAACAGTTATACAATTCTCAACATTCCCAAATGTCTTTGTATTCAACTCATTTAGATATGAATGAACTCTTGGTTGATCACAATAGAATTGTTTCCCTACGCCTTGTGGACAATCTTCAAACTTTTGTTTATCAATATTATTAATGACATCAAATCGAAATCCACGAATGCCTTTCTTGATCCAGAAATTTAAGATTTGAATAAACTCATTGCGAACCTCTTCATTCGTCCAATCCATATCGGCTTGTTTCTCATCATACAAATGTAAATAATACTCATCAAATTCAGGCACATATTTCCATGCTGGACCACCAAACTTTGAACACCAATTTGTAGGAAGCTTTCCATCTTTTCCTTTTTTAAAGAAATAGTAATTCTTATACTTCTCATTTCCCTTTAATGCTTCCTTAAACCATTTGTGTTCTGTAGACGAATGGTTAAATACCATATCAAACATCAAATAAATATTTCTTTTACTAGCTTCATCAATTAAAGCTTCTAAGTCTTCCATTGTTCCAAACGTTGGATCAATGGCACAATAATCAGAAACATCATACCCATTATCGGCTTGTGGAGATGGAAAAATCGGATTTAACCAAATATAATCTATTCCCAATTCTTTTAAATAATCCAATTTAGAAATAATACCCTTTAAATCTCCAATCCCATCATTGTTCGTATCCATAAAAGATCTAGGATAAATCTGATATACTACTTTATCTTTAAAATTTTCCAAACGCTTACTCCTTATGCGATTGCGACCACGTCTTGACCCGTTTTAATATTTCCTTGTACATTCAAAGAAACAGCTTGTCCATTTGGAAAGACTACAGGTGAAACTAATGATTTTCCTTCAGATTTAATATAATCCAAATCCACTTCAACTAATACATCACCAGCTCTTACATAGTCTCCTTGTTTAACTTTTAGTGAGAAACCTTTTCCATTCAATTCTACAGTATCCATACCAATATGAATCAACACTTCTAATCCATCCGCTCTTTTCATTCCAATCGCATGTCCAGTCGGAAACGCAACTGTGACTTCTCCCGAAAATGGAGCTCTAACTGTACCTGAAGTTAATTCCACCGCAAATCCATTTCCCATGATTCCTTGTGAAAATACTTTATCTTTAACTTCACTTAATTCCATAACTTTTCCTTCTACAGGAGATACAAATTCTAATATTTCATTCTTATTTTGTTTTCCATATAAATCTACATCGGTTAATTTCTTCTTTCCCATTACATAAGTTAATACAAACGGAATGACAATTGCGATGACCATGGCGATTGCGAATTGAATCATGTATTGTGGAAAAATTGATAGGATGCCAGGCAATCCACCTACACCAATAGAAACGGCTGTAACACCTGTACTTACAGAGAACATGGCGGCAAATGCAGAGCCAATCATGGCACAAATGAATGGGAAGCCATATTTAATATTTACACCAAACATTGCAGGTTCTGTAACTCCTAAATAACAAGAAATGCATGCTGGAATTGATAATTGTTGCGCCTTATCATTCTTCTTTTGAAGAACAATCATAGCTAATACCGCAGAACCTTGGGCAATATTAGAAAGTGCAATCATTGGCCATAAGTTCGTTCCACCAAATGAAGAAATTAATTGTGTATCAATTGCGTTTGTCATGTGGTGCAATCCCGTAATAACAAGTGGTGCATACACAAAACCAAATACACCCGCAAACAACCATTTCACCGAAGAATTCAATCCAGCCCAAACTACCTTTGAAATCCAATCACCGACAACCCATCCGATAGGTCCTAATACAGTGTGTGCCAATGTTACAGCTAATAATAATGAGAAGAATGGAACTGTAATCATTGAAATATAGCTTGGTGAAATCTTTCTAAAGAATTTTTCTAAATAAACAAGCGTAAACCCTGCAAGCATAGCCGGAATGACTTGTGCTTGATATCCAATCATTTTTACAGTCGCAAAACCAAAATCCCATACTGGAATATCCGCTGGTGCTGTACTTGCGACGGCATACGCATTTAATAATTGTGGCGACACCAATGTGATACCTAGAATAATACCCAGAATTTGTGTTGTACCCATTTTCTTAGTAATTGACCAAACAATTCCTACAGGCAAGAAATGAAAAACAGCTTCTCCAATCAACCATAAGAATTGATCAATTCCCGCCCAGAATTGAGATACTTCACATAGTGTTTTTGTACCATTTTCTACAATAGCCATAGAGTCAATGACATTTCTAAAGCCTAGAATCAAACCACCAACAATCAAAGCTGGAATAATTGGAGCAAAAATCTCTCCCATAGCCGACATTATTTTTTGAATAACATTTTGTTGAGACTTTGCATTCTGCTTCACCTCTTCTTTACTGACACCTTCAATACCAGAAATCTTAGTAAATTCATTGTAGTATTCTTGTACTTCATTTCCGATAATCACCTGGAATTGTCCAGATTGCGTAAAGGTTCCTTTTGTACTTGGAAGATCCTCGATTTTATTTACATCTGCCTTTGATGGATCAACGAGTACAAAGCGCATACGAGTGACACAATGCGATACTGCTTGAATGTTTTCTTTTCCGCCAACAAGTTTTAATAACTCTGTAGCATCCTTAGTAAATTTTCCCATGTTTTTTTCTCCTTGAATTCGAACGCGTGACTTGTACGTACATCACTACATATAATATACATCTTGTACGTAC
>NZ_CAKVMR010000050.1 GCF_934772795.1 uncultured Holdemanella sp. | reverse complement strand
TTCGCATTGATTCCACCAGTAGGAATGAATTTCATTTGCGTATATGGAGCAGCAATCGATTTGATCATCTTTAATCCTCCAGCTGCTTCAGTAGGGAAAAATTTTACTACATCCAAACCTAAACGGTAACATTTCTGTACATCACTAGGCGTACATGTTCCTGGAGTAACAGGTACATTCTTTTCAATGCAGTGTTTTACTACATCTTCATCAAAGCCTGGACTAATAATGAATTGAGCTCCAGCTTCTAATGCTTCATCTACTTGTTCAACAGTTAATACAGTTCCTGCACCGACTAACATTTCTGGGAATTCTTTACGCATGATAGCGATAGATTCTTTGGCTGCAGCAGTTCTAAATGTAACTTCAGCACAAGGAAGACCACCAGCACATAGTGCTTTGGCCAATGGTTTTGCGTCTTTTGCGTCTTCTAATACAACGACTGGTAAAATACCAATCTTTGAAATCTCTTCTAAAATTTTATTCATTGTTTAACCCCTCTTATTTATACTCTAAGTAAGCACCCTTCATAGTACTTGCAGCATGCTCACTAAATAAACGTAATACACCATTTTTATATTTTCTTTCTCTAGGCTTCCAATTTTTACGTCTTTCTGCTAAAATCTCATCAATTTCTTCCATGGATTTGCGTTCACCTTTAACACCAACAATATTTAATTTTCTTTCCATAACGTCGATTTCGATCAAATCGCCCTCTTCAACTAACGCGATTGGACCACCATCTACAGCTTCCGGACTACAATGACCAATTACTGGACCTGTACTTGCGCCAGAGAAACGACCATCTGTAATTAGTGCGATACTCTTACCTAATTCTTTATCACTACTAATAGCTTCAGAAGTATAGAACATTTCTGGCATTCCACTTCCCTTAGGACCTTCATAACGAATAAATACGGCATCACCCTTTTGAACTTTATGCTTTAATACGGCATCTAAACATTCTTCTTCACTATCGAATGGTCTTGCGCGAAGAACAGATTTAAACATTTCTTTTGGACAAGCTGTATGTTTAATAACAGCCCCTTCTGGTGCAAGGTTACCTTTTAATAAGGCAATACTTCCATCGGTACCAATAGCTTTATCATAAGGACGGATAATGTCTTCTTTTGTCAAATTTACATTATAACGTTTATTAAATTCTTGAAGCCATTTATTACATTTTTCATAGAATCCATTTTGTTTCAACTCTTCTAGATTTTCACCCAATGTTTTA
Source organism: uncultured Holdemanella sp. (assembly GCF_934772795.1). Lineage (GTDB taxonomy): Bacteria > Bacillota_I > Bacilli_A > Erysipelotrichales > Erysipelotrichaceae > Holdemanella. Next base: position 14,622 of record NZ_CAKVMR010000050.1, on the reverse strand, counting down.
CCCGTAACTGTCATTACATCTAAGTGCAAGTGTTCTTTGATTTCTTCCATGATAGCTGGAACACCACCTGCATAGTAGAAGCATTCTGCTGGCCAACGTCCTGCAGGACGAACATCTAATAAATAACGTGCATTTCTATGTAAACGATCAAATGTTTCTCCCGTAATTTCAATACCAAATTCATGAGCAATAGCTGGAAGGTGCAACATCGCATTTGTACTTCCTGAAATAGCCGCATGTACTAAAATCGCATTTTCAAAACTATCCATCGTAACAATGTCTGTAGGTTTCATATTTTCCATTTGTGCAATACGAACTGATTGTCTACCAGCTTCCCTTGCGAAGCCTAATAAATCTGGACTTGTTGAAGGCATAAGAGCAGTACCTGGAAGAGCAAGACCTAATGCTTCCGCCATAATTTGCATAGTCGAAGCTGTACCAATAAAAGAACAAGCTCCACAACTTGGACAAGCATTACATTTTGCCCAATCTAATTTAGCTTCATCAATTTCACCACGCTCAAATTTAGCACTGTACATACCCAATTGTTCCAAAGTCAACATTTCAGGTCCCGCATTCATAGTTCCACCAGGAACAAAGATTGAAGGAATATTCACTCTGGCAAGTCCCATTAAATTTCCTGGAACACCTTTATCACAACTTGATAAATAAACACCCGCATCAAATGGTGTGGCATTCGCATGAATTTCAATCATATTGGCGATCATTTCACGGCTTGCTAAACTATAGTTGATTCCATCGGTTCCTTGGCTTTCTCCATCGCAAATATCTGTACAATAATAGCGAGCTCCATAACCGTTTTCTTCGGCAATTCCTTTATGAACTTCTTCAACAAGTACATTTAAGTGACCACTACCTGGGTGACTATCTCCATATGTACTTTCAATCATAACTTGAACTTTACTTAGATCTTCTTTTTTCCAACCTGTTCCAATACGTAATGGATCCAGTTCGGGCGCTAATTTTCTCATTTCTTGACTAATTAACTTCATACTTTTCCTCCTATGCAAATAATGAAATAATTAAACTTATAATCAATGTATCAATGATTTCATTAATATCTAAAATGAATCAACCAGAAACCTGCATCATTAACATGACTTAAAGCAGTAGCTCCACTCTTCAAGAATACATATACATACGGCAGCCGCAATCATCAATCGTGTTAGATTCACTAAAAGGCTGTCTCTTTCATCAACTTTCTTCCTTTATACATCTGATGTTTATTGAAACATGTTCAATTCATCCGACCTTTTAAGGATTAAAAATGCATTTTATGGTTTAAATCCATTTTAAATCATTAATTCATCTGATGTTTATAACGATATATCGTTTCATTTTAAAATGCAATACTATTGTTAAAAAATATTTTTTATTATTTACATCACTTTAACAATCCATTATCATAAATATGTATTAAGAAACGGAGTAAATCATATGATGAATTTATCAGATGAAAAAAGTCTTCCACAAAAGATTTCGGAAGACATCATCTCACTTATATTAGAAGAAAACCTACAACCCGGAGATAAACTTCCCAATGAAACGGTTTTATGTGAAAAATTGAATGCAGGAAGAAGTTCAGTTCGTGAAGCCATGAAGCTACTTGCATCTCGTAATATCGTGACCATCCGTCAGGGTTCTGGAACTTATATTGCCAAAACACCTGGAATGGTGGAAGATCCTTTAGGATTTACCTTTATCTCGAACAAACAAAAATTAGTTCACGATTTATTAGAAGTGCGCTTTTTATTAGAACCATCCATCGCTTCTATGGCTGCCGCCAATGCGGATGAATCGGATATTAAAAAGATCACAAAGCTATGTGATGAAGTCGAAGAATTATTAAACAAGAATGAAGATCACATTCAAAAAGATATTGAATTTCATACAGCTATCGCATTAAGCAGTAAAAACGTGGTTGTTCCACGTCTAGTTCCTGTTATTAATAGTTCGATTCCTTTATTTGTTGAAATGACTCAAAATACATTACGCAAAGAAACAATCGAATCTCACCGTGAAATTGCCGATGCCATCGCGGCACACGATACTTTACGTGCACAAGATGCGATGTATCTACACTTGGTTTACAACCGAAAAACGATTCAACAAAGTATTTAACCTTATTCATTGAAACTGTTTTCCACCTTTTTTACATTTATTTTCATTTTAAAGTTGCCAGTTTCAATGAAATGGTGTATTCTATGCGTATGAACACATCAAGACATTATTACTTTTACTTTAAATAGCCCTGAAAAAAACCATACGTATATGATGGTTGTTTTTAAATTTCAGGGCGTTACACAAAAGCATTTCTAATTCGAAATGCTTTTTTTAACATTAAAGGGATGTTCTAGAAAAGAGGAAATGATATGAAATACGGATTGATAGGTGAGCACTTGGGGCATAGTTTCTCCAAACAAATTCAGACAAGAATTGCAGAGATTGAGAACGTAAAAGAGTATGACTACCAATTGGTAGAATTAAATAAAGAAGAATTCAAAGAATTTATGGAAAAGAAAGATTTCAAAGGAATCAACGTAACTATTCCATATAAAAAGGATGTCATTCCTTACTTAGATGAAATGGATGAGAGTGCCAAGGCTATTGGTGCAGTCAATACTATCATCAATGTAGATGGTAAACTAAAAGGTTTCAACACAGACTTTGGTGGATTCTTATATATGGTGAAAGCCCACAACGTACATATGGAAGGTAAGAAAGTATTAATTATTGGCAATGGTGGTGCTTGTGCTGCTGTGAAAGCTGTTTGTGAACACGAAAACGCAAAAGACATTGTGATTGTGTCAAGAAGTGCAAATCGTGGTGCCATTAGCTATGATGAATTGTATACATCGCATTTAGATGCAGATATTGTTGTGAATACAAGTCCAGTAGGAATGTATCCAAATATTGCGAATACGCCAATCGATGTAAGCTGGTTCCACAAACTAGAATGTGTATTAGATGTTGTATACAATCCAATTCTTACACGTTTATGTTTTGCAGCCCAAGAAGCTAAAATCAAACGTGTAATTGGTTTGGAAATGTTGATTGCGCAAGCCAAATATACATTTGAAATTTTCGAGAACATGTCTTTTGATGATTCCATCATTGATGACATCAAAAAGGAAATGTTGAAAGCTCGTTGTAACATTGTATTTATTGGTATGCCAAGTGCTGGTAAAACTACAATTGGTAAAATGCTTGAACAAAAACTAGGAAAAGAATTCTTTGACTTAGATGACATGATTATTGCCAAAGCTGGAAAAAGCATTCCAGAAATCTTCCAGGAATCTGGAGAAGCTGGATTTAGAGCCATCGAAACCGAAGTTGCGATTGAGGCTAGTAAGATGAACAATAAAATCATTGCGACAGGTGGTGGTGTCGTTAAACATAAAGTCAATATGGACTTCTTGCGTTTAAATGGAATTACGATCTTCATTGATCGTGATATCGATAAATTAATTAGTTCCGATCCAAATCGACCTTTATCAAGTTCTAAACAAGCCCTTCAACAAATGCACAAAGAAAGATACCCATTGTACCAAAAATATGCAACTTATGTAGCTGTCAACAATGCGAATATTGAAGAAACGGTAGACGATATCGTGAATGCCTATCACAGCATTCTAATTGATGCCATTGCAGACTAACTACTCGTTTTCTTTTAAAGGAGAAATCATATGGAAAATCAAGTTACTCAATTATTAAAAGCTATGGTAAAACCAGACTATACAGCTTGTAGCTATGCCTTTATGCAGAATGGAAAAATTGTATGTGCCGATGCGATTGGTGTTATTGATAAAATCAATAATCAGCCTATTACGACGGATTGTACATTTAATGTATGTTCCATTTCTAAAATTTATTGTACTGTATGCGTTATGCAATTAGTGGATGAAGGATTGATTCAACTCGAAGATAAAGTTGCCGATATTCTTCCTGAATTCACAATGAAAGATGAAAGATATAAAGATATCACAGTACGCATGTGCTTAGACCATTCAAGTGGACTTCCAGGTACGCAATGGAAACATTTTAGTGTGAATACAACTTCTAAATTTGACTATTATTCTGAAGTATTAAACTATTTATCAAAAAGCACTCTAAAGGCAGATCCAGGAACTTATAGTACATATTGTAATGATGGATTTACATTAGCGGAAATGGTCGTTTCAAAAGTTCGTAATATGAATTATGAAGATGTCTTAAAGAAATATATTACAGAAAAGATTGGCGCAAAAAGCACCAACCCAAGCTATACGATCAATTCCGATTATCCTTTAGTTTCCGAAGGTAAGAAACCAAAAGAATACTTCCCCATTCAAGGAGCTGGTGGCATTACCACTTCTATGATTGATCTATGTAAGTTTGGACAATTATTTCTAGAACCCAATTCGATTATTAGTGAAGAATCAAAAGCTTTAATGGCTAAATCTTGGGGCTCTACATTTCTAGAATCGGATCTAGGAGCCATTGATTTTGGCCTAGGCTGGGACTTAGTCAGACACCACGATCCAGATTATGATTTTGGTGATGGAGTTCTGGCAAAAGGTGGAAATAGTATGTTCTTTAGTTCAAGACTGATTATTGTTCCAAAATACAATGCCGTATTGGCATTCAGTGAAACACATGATTGTGGACTTGAAGTACCGACAACTTTAATGCGCCTATTCAATACGTATTTAGATAAGAATACATATCCAGATCATTCAGGTATTTATGCGCATGCCTTTGGCTTACAAAAAATCACAACCATCAAATCAAGTATGGTTGTGCAAGATAAAACAGAAAAAGGCTGGATGATGAGTGATTTATTGAATTATTCCGATGGTAAATGGATCAATGAAAAAGGCAACCAGATCTTCTTTGAAGGGGATTATCTTTTAAAGACAACAAGAAATCGTACGGTTGCGTTTAGTCAAAAATCCAAGAAACAAGAATTAAATGCGGTTTGGAAATCTCGATTAAATAAGAAATATATTGTGTGTGATACAACCTATTATGATATTGTAGTCAATCAAATGTTATGCAGTGTTGAATTTAACATGACAGAAAATACAATGTCATTGATTGTTCATGGCAATAAATCCGAACCGATAGTATCTGAATTTCCAATAGAAGTCGTTGACGATACACATGCACGAAGTTATCTAAACACGCCTTGTAACGGTTCTAGAGATCGTATTGAGCCTTATTTTGAAGATGGTAAATTATATTGTGCAAGCTACACTTATATTTGTGAAGATGATATAGAACCATATCATTCTCAATTGTTTGAAAACGAAAATAAGGTTTATAAAATCAACAACGCATTAGAAACTCTACCAACTCTTTGTGAGAATCATCGAATTCTAGTATTAGACTCAAATGGAGATCTATACTATGATTCAATGGATGTTGAAGAATATAAACCTATTGAATCTGGATTTATCATCTTGGTTTAACCTTAACGTGGATGGAAGTAATATACTCCTCCACTTTTTTTGTTTCATGAATATCAATTAATAAAAATTCTAAAAAAGGTCCTTCTATTGTATAATCGTGTTCTTGAATCCAATCTTTCATTTTATAAAATATTTGATTGGTACGATCATAATCCCCTGTGTATGTATACGTACAATACAGACCTTCATCTAGAATAAAATCATACTTTTCTTCTTGTGTTAGTACAAACACACTTGTATAGACATATTCATTATTTTTATATTCTACAATACTTCCTGAATCCATGTTTCCTAATACAGAAATATCTTCTTCCATTGACTCAGTCAGCTTCGTCAATAAGAAATCAATTTTTTCATCTTGATCGATTTTTTCTTTTAAATACCGGCAATATCTTTTGGGATACAACTGAACTTTACATGTATTAAACTCTATATTTTTCGTATGATCTAAAGATTCAATTCGCGTTTGAATTGAACGAAGTGTTGTATTTAATTCTTGAATCTGTTTTTGGATCAATCTTTCTTCTTCTTTTAAAAACACAATTGTATTATTTACACTACGATGATCCAAATATTCTTTGATTTGCGATGTATCATATCCAAGTTTTAAACAGTCACGAATAATATTTAAAATATAAATATCATTCAGTGTATATAAACGATAGTTGGATTTAGAACGAAGAGGACAAATCAACCCTACTTCTTCATAGTATCTAAGTGAATCTGTCTTAATATTGTATAATTTTGCGATTTCATTGATCTTATAATATTTTTTCATACAACCATCCTTGACCTTAGTATTATACCAAGGTTTACACTAACATTGGTGATTTTATGTTGAAACAATATCTTAAGTTTGTCATACCATCCATATGTTCGATGGTTATCTTCAATCTATATACTCTAGTGGACGGTATATTTGTTGCCCACTATGAAGGCGATACGGCATTAGCTTCCATAAATGTAGCAAGTCCATATGTCACAACCATTTTCTCCATTGGAGTCTTATTTGCGATTGGATCAAGTACGGTAATGTCCATCTATCGTGGTGCGAATGAAGAAAGAAAAATGCATGAAGTATTCACTATGAATACCATCACAATTTCTTGTGTAGCTCTATGTATTGCGGTTTTATCTTTTATAAATTCGCATCATATTACTGAATTTCTAGGTGCAAATTCAGACGTATTTAACTATACAGATACATATATAAAAGTGTTATCCTGTTTCTCATTCTTCTATATCGTATCTTATTGTTTTGAAGTTCTTTTAAAGGCCGATGGTTTCCCTCAAAAATCTATTATGGGTATTTGTCTAGGAGCTGGCACAAACTTAATTCTTGACCCTTTATTTATGGGACCCTTGAATATGGGAATTGCAGGTGCTGCACTTGCGACCGGTTTATCACAACTAGTGACTTTCGGCTTCTTCTTTTATCATTTTACGTTTAGTCATAAGTCACATTTTCATTTTGTGAAGGCAAACTATCCATGGCATGAATATTCTAGAATCCTTGCATTAGGATTGCCAGATTGTATTTCTGAAATTTCTCCTGGCATTATGATTACAGTATTTAACTATCGTATCAATCAATTACTTGGAACAAATGGCCTTGTTACTTTTACCGTACTTATGTATATCTATAACTTAGTGTTGATGGTCATGGTTGGAACGAGTCAAGGAACACAGCCTTTGGTCAGTTTCTATTATGGTCGTAATGATAAAAAAGCCGTTTCAACTTTACATAAATATGCTCGTGTCTTAGTATCTTGTGCTGGAGCATTATTGTTCTTAGTTGTCGAAATCTTTGCACCAAATATTACGTCGGCCTTTATTCCAAAAGATACCGCCAATTACTACAATACGATTATAGCCCTTCGTCAATTCAGCTTTGTCTTTCTAATTATGGGCCATGTCGTCATCACAAGTGGTTATATGGTCGCTTTAGAAGAACCTAGAAAAGCTTTCGTACTTTCTATTTCTCGAGGCATTCTGTTTGTCTTATTATCTCTATTTATTTGTACAACACTATTTAAAGAAAATGGTATCTGGATCAGTTGTACGATTTCAGAAATATTCTGTTTAAGCATTGCATTATATGATTTAAAAACACAAAAGAAAATATAAAAGAAGACAGATATTCAGTATAATTTTGAATATCTGTCTTCTCTAATATTAAATACCTAAAAATAAATGGCAGAATAAGGCAGCAAGTAATGCACCTACAAAAGGAGCAATTCCTGGAACTAATAATCCATATTGCCAATCATTATTGGCTTTATTTTTAATTGGTAATAATTGGAAGGCTAAACGAGGACCTAAATCACGAGCTTGATTCATCGCAAATCCAGTTGTTCCTCCTAAACCCATACCAACAGCCCATACGATAAGTCCTACGCCAATTGGTAGTTGTGTTTCATATTTTGTAGCAACCGCTAAAATGGCACTCAAGAAAATTGTAGTGGCAATGGTTTCGACAAAGAAGTTACGAGGTAAATTTCTACAATTTGGATTGGTAGAGAAAATATTACGAATAGCGATTGGATTTACATTTCCTTCGCTTTCTGTAAAGTGGTCTTTATACATGACGTAACAAATCATAGCTGCTACAACGGCACCTAAAAATTCGGCAATGCTGTAGGGAATAAAACATGTCCATGGAAGCATGCCTAAAGCACATTGAGCAAGTACCATGGCAGGATTCATACAAACGCCACCAAAAATATATAGACAAACACTAATGCCAAAGGCCCATGTTGTGATTGCAAAGATGTGTCCACTTCCGTGATATTTTGTGTTTGTCAAAACTTCATCGCAGTGTACGCCCACACCAAATAAGATCATTAGTCCTGTTGATAAAAATTCCGCAATTAAATTATGTAACATAAATTCAAATTTCCTTCCTTAAATATTTACAACGACACCCAAGCCATCAGGAATGACGGCAACTTTGGCATCTTTTCCTTTTATTTCAAACGCTTTTTGTAAAGCTTCATCGACAGTTGTAGCTAAATCCATATGCATATCTTTCACAAGTTGAGGATCCACTAAATCTGAAACCAAAATAACTTTATGATGTGCTAAAATACGTGCACAAATTTGTGATGTCCATTGATCTGGAACTGTTTCTAAACGAGGAGTATTGATTGCCTTTTGTTCAAATTCTTCTGGATCTTTTACATCCGCAATATTGTGGTAGAATCCAATACCTCCATGTCCATCACGACATCCTGCAATCATGATAATAATACCATCGGGATTTAATGTAGCTTCAGCGGCTGTCATTCCTTTAATGGCTTGATAAATATTTTGATCCAAAGGATAACCACCATTGGTACTGATTGCGATATCACAATCTACTTTATTTACACTTGCCAAAGAACGAACGAAATCACAACCTTTTTCATGTGCCTTTTCCATATCTCCCGCAAAAGAACCAATAATTTCATGATTTCCATTTAATACAACATTGACAATGAAGGCTAGTTTGGCAGTTCTTGCCGCATATACCATATCTTCATGAACCAAATTGTGTTTTAAATTTCCTGGACGTGACATTTTATCATTGATAAATTCACCACTGTGATTTGCCATGATGGTTTTATAAGATGCGATACCAGGCAATACAGATTTTCTTCCTCCAGAGAATCCTGCAAAGAAGTGGGCTTCAATAAATCCTTCAGAAATCAATAAGTCTGCTTCAGCTGCCACTTTATTAATAATGCAGTCCCCTCCACTTGGTAATTTTCCAATTTTTACCATGGAAGAATCATCTGTCGATACATGCATAACAATTTCTTCATTTTTTACAATTTCTTCTCCATATTTAGCTACTAGCTCTTCATGTGTACTTTCTCTATGAAATCCAGTCGCAACTAAAATACGAATACGAGCATCTGGGGATACACTACGAATTCTTCTTAAAAGAATAGGTGTAATAATTTTTGAAGGCACTGGACGCGTGTGGTCTGAACTAATAATGACCACATTTTTCTTGCCTTTAGCTAATTCTTCTAAACTCTTTGAACCAATTGGATTATCCAACGATTGTTCCACAATTTCATTTTCTGAAAGTGAAGTTTTATAATCACTTTGTCTTCCCTCTAGTACTCCAGCTAGATTCTTATCTTCTAATTTGATCTTCATTTGGCCTTTATCATAAGGCACATTCATTTCAAACATTTTTATCTCTCCTTTTATTCATGGATTAATATAATCCGAAACATTCAATTGCGAAACACCATCCGTTGTTAACGTTTGTTGTTTCGTAAAATTTGGAGTATTGTTATAATGCGGAACTGGTAAAGGAGAGCGAATATGGACAATGAGTACTTATTAACCTTTTTAAAGAAAAAAAATGTAGCAACCATCAAGAAAAAGAAGCATACCTATTTAACGTATTATGGACTTGAACAACAAGATACTTATGTATTAAAAGATGGTGTCGTCAAAACAAGTGTCATTTTACCAGATGGTCGTGAATTCAACATTTCTTATATCAATACCCCAGACATACTATCTTTATTAAGAGATCAAGTAAGTCAATATACATCCGCACCATTCAATGTTCGTATTGAAAGTGATGTGGCAACATTTTATCGTATTCCTAGAGTATTATTTTGGGATTATGTGAGCCAAGATAAAAAGCTACAGGATTATGTCAATTCGTATTATAGAGAAAAATTATCTGAAACTATTTTCCGCCAACAAATCATGATGATGAATGGAAAAACAGGTGCAATATGCTCCTTCTTATATCAATTAATCCATTTATTTGGTCGAAAAGTAGAGGCAGGTGTTCTTATTGATTTTCAAATCACAAATGATGATATTGCAGGATTTTGTGGAATCTCCACTCGTAATAGTGTGAGTCGAATTATCTGTAAATTAAAAGAGGAAGGCATCATTAAGATTGTGAATCAAAAAATATTAATTTTAGATGTGGATTACTTAAAACAATATATACAATGTTAAGTATGAATATGTCCATATATCCTTACCAAGTATTTTTTAGAAGAAGAGGTATTTAATGATGAATAGTATCACAAAAAAACTAGTATCATGCGCTTTATGCATCGCTTTAGGTGTATTACTTCCTATAGCATTTCATGTTATCCCAAATGCTGGAAGCATATTCTTACCTATGCACATTCCTGTATTGATTTGCGGATTATTTTGTGGATGGCCATATGGTTTGGCATGTGGAATTATCACACCATTTATTTCAAGCGTAATGACAGGTATGCCTCCTGCAATGATGTTGCCTAAAATGATTATTGAGCTTGGTGTTTATGGCCTTGCAGCTGGTTTATGTACACAATATATCCCACAAAAAAATGAAATGACTAAATTATATATGAGTTTGATTCTTGCGATGCTTGCAGGAAGAATCGTAAATGGATTAGTCAATACATTTGTATTAAGCACACAAGGCTATACATTATCTGTATTTATGACAGCAAGCTTTATCACTTGCCTTCCAGGAATCATCATTCAATTGATTATCATTCCTGTTTTAGTGCGTATTCTAAATAAGAGTATCTATAAACAACCAGAAAAAGTTTTAGCTTAATGAAACAAAAAGACCGAATATTCAGATTTAAATCTGACATTCGGTCTTTTCTTATTGTCGATCAAAATATTTCTTACCCGCATCCGGATTGAAATACGTACGGATATATCCATCGGTGGATACAACCACAAATTCATTGGTATCTTCTTTGTAGTATACATCATCTCCATCTTCCTTTTCCGTTTTATGTAAGGATTCTGGATCATTCACAACATCACTTGCACTCGATTCATATTCTTCACTGGATGAAAATCCCATTTCTTTACCATGTTTTTCATAGTGTGATTCTAACAACTCTTCATTTCGAAAATGATATTCTTGATAATCAGCGACAACTTGTTTATCGCATCCAGTAGGAAGTACAAGTGAGAATATACAAAGGAATAGTAGTAAATATTTATTGATGATTCTTTTCATATTGTTCTTTGTACTCCTTTAAACTTAATTTATTCGCTCCTCCAGAAAGTGTAGGATCATGATATTGACTTTTATCATCTTCCCATCCACATACCGGACAAATTTCATAGCTTCCTGGTCCTGATTTAAACGTATACTTTCCACAAACTGGACATTTAAATGCGAAAACATTAGATAGTGTAATAAGTACATTATCCATATCGATTGGTTTTGCGATATAGCCATTCATGCCTATGGATAAAGCTTTTTGTTTATCCTCTTCAAAGGCATTGGCACTCATCGCAACAATTGGAATGTTGCTAAATTTACGGATTTCTTGAGTTGCTTGATAACCATCCATATTTGGCATTTGAATATCCATCAAAATAAGATCATACTTATTTTCTTTAGCTTTTTTAACACAAGCAACACCATCACTCACACGATCTATACTAAAATATTCACCCAACAGAGTAAGTGCAATTTCCGCATTTAAATCGTTGTCTTCAGCAAGTAAGATGTGTTTTTCTTTAAGATCTATAATATTCGTTTCTTGTTTATTCTCGAGCTCATTTTCACTAGCTATTTCGAACTGAAATTTAATTCGAGTTGTTGTTCCTTGATTAACTTGACTTGAAATTTCAATTGTACCATGCATTAATTCAACCAAAGATTTCACAATTGATAAGCCAAGTCCTGTACCTTTTACACTTGTTTGTGCACCTGATTTTTCTCTTGAAAAATCCTCAAAGGCATGTGGAAGATATTCTTCACTCATTCCAATACCTGTATCTTGAATCATGCATTGGAAAGATCCAGATTCTACTTCTTCTAAACGAATCAAAACCATACCTTTATCCGTATATTTAACGGAGTTTCCTACAATGTTCAACAATATTTCTTCAAGCTTAATTGAATCGCAATAAATATATGGGTGTTGAATATTGGTTGTACATTGATATTCTAAGCCTTTTTCATGTGCTAATTTTTCAAAGACAGAATTCATAGATTCAATAATATCATATATATTACATACCTTTATATTCAACGTTTCTTTTCCACTTTCAATGCGTGCCATTTCTAAAATGGAATTGATTAAATCCAAAAGAAATTTACTAGAAGAACGAATTTTGGATAGATAATCTTTTTCTTTTTCTGCATTTCCAATATTCTTTTCCATCAATTCCGTATATCCCATGATTGCGTTCATTGGCGTACGGATATCGTGTGACATACTGAATAAGAAACGTGATTTTGCAGCACTTGCTTCTTGTGCTTTTTTTGCCTGTAATTCAATTTGACTTGCATATTCTAAATCTTTGCGATGGCGAATCTCAAGTTGGGCAATGGCTGCCGTCACAAGAAAATCAATTAGAATACTTGCGACAACAAGGTTAATCATTAGATATTGATTGATCCAACCTTGTTTTGGAACAATTTCAAAATTCCACTTATTATTTGGAAGTTTACACTTTATCAATAGTGTATTTGAATCTATGTCGTTTGTACTTTTTGAAACAATGATCTTTTCATTTGTATTACGATCCTTTTTCCAAATCACAAAATCATAGGATGCTTTTTCTAAATCACTTAAGTGAATTTCATCTAAGAAAACATCCCAGTCAATAACTAGAATGGAAAATCCCCAAAATTCATCATTCACATAGATAGGATCATATAATAGGGCACCTTTTCCACCTTGTTTAAGATCATAAGGACCTTCAAGCGTATATTTCTTTGTGTCTTTTGCCAAAGTAGCTGCCTGTTTACGATCACGCTCTATCAACATATTCATGCCAATAACTTCTTTATTTTCCTTAAGTGGATATACATTTTGAATCACACCATTTGGAGCTAGTTCAATTGTTTTAATGGCAGGATCATCTCCATATAATCTAGACGCAATTGATTGAAAATAGGCATCGTTTAATTCAATGCCCGATTCGATCGTTTTCTTTAAAAACTCCACTTTTTCTATGTATGTCTCTAATTTCATTTCAACACGATCAATGGTTGATTTTACTGTATATTCAGCCTTTAATTTTTCTTGTGTGATCACACTATTTCGGATAAATAAACATGCTGTATTGGTTACAACAGAAATCAACACAAAAAGAATCAGGATTCGATAAACTATATTTTTATTTTTCATGTTTTTATTATAAACCCTCACGCATCTTTTTTTTCAAATTTTGTACCATAATGATCCTGTATGGCTTGCCAATCCATAAACAAAACGTAGAACACTCTGCCTAGTCTATCACTTTCCACAATTCTTCCTTGATCAAGTACTAAAATATAAGTTCCATCGGCTTTTCGTAGATGATAATGAATATAATCATCTTCACTTCCACTTTCGATTTGGTGCCAGATACTAGCTTCTACCGATTCTTGTTGATCTTCACGAATCAAATTGCGGAAACTTTTATTTGTGCCTTTAAATAATGCATCTAAATTTTCATATCCAGCCATATCCAAGAATTCTTTATTGGCATAAAAGATTTCATCATCTGATTTATCCGCCTTATATATCATAAAGGCTCCAGGTAAATTTTCAGATATGTCATTTAACACAAAGCCAAGTTGTTTACGAACACCCGATTGAAGTCCTTCTTTATATGCCATACAACCATTCTTACCATGAAGTTTTACTTCATAAAGAGCCGCATCAGCACAACGCATCAATTGAGATCTTTCTGAAGCATTATCTGGATATTCTGCATATCCAAGTGATATACAAAAGGAATATATTTGTCCATGGTAAATGAATGTTTTCGGTAGTTTTGTGAATTCAATCAACAAGTCCTTATATTCATTCGGTAAAAGAATACAGAATTCATCTCCACCATTTCTTCCTAGAAGAGCAGTGGTTGGAAAAAATTCCTGCATACTTTTGGCTAGGCTTATTAAAGCTCTATCCCCATATTCATGTCCATACATATCATTCACAATTTTAAAATCATCCACATCTAACATGGCAGCTACATAATGTGTTTGAGGATTTTTTGAAATCATTTTATCTGCCAACTCATCAAATCCATACCTTTTTAAAGCTATTTCCTGTGCTGTTTTATGATCCATTATAAATTTTCCTCCTTACAGCGACGGTAGTGTCAAAAATCAACATTTTGATACAAATACAACTACCTTGATTTATTTGTATTTATCTTTAAGTTGTTTCCC